>CAIRNC010000057.1 GCA_903879875.1 uncultured Bacteroidota bacterium | reverse complement strand
TGTACAACTTTATGCTTTTGAAGGGATAACTTGTAGCGGATGTAAAAAGACAGTTTCTGATTTATTTTTAAATATTGAAGGTGTTAAGAATGCAAGTATGAATACTGATTTTTCTGAATTTTTGATTGTAAGTACAAACGAAATTCCCTTGCCACTATTGCAAAGCCTTATTTCTTATGATGAAAAGTATAAAATTGTAAAAATTTAAAAAAATTAAAGTATTTCTTAACGGAATACTTTTTTTATTTACCTTTGTTAACCAAATGGTTAAACCATATAGTTAAATCAAAAATGACAACCGAAGAAAAAATATTCAACGCTGCAAGAGTCGTCTTTCAGAAAAAAGGATTTTCAGGAGCGAGAATGCAGGAAATTGCTGATGAAGCTGGAATAAATAAAGCCATGTTGCATTATTGTTTCAAGAGTAAAGAATTGCTTTTTAAAGCCATTTTTATGAATGCTTTTGGTCAATTAGCACCGCAAATCAATGAGATTTTTAATTCGCAAGACACGGTCTTTGAAAAAATTAAAAAATTTACGCATAGTTATATTTCGTTTGTCATGCTGAATCCTTATTTACCTCAATTTATCATTCAGGAAATGAACAATAATCCAGATTTTGTAATGTCATTTATGAATTTTGAAAACAGACCAAATCCCTCCATTTTAATTGCTCAAATTGAAAAAGAAATTGCCGAAGGAATTATACAACCAATTCCTCCTAAACAACTTTTGTTGAATGTCTTTTCAATGACAGTTTTTCCGTTTGCCGCACAAATGATGATGAAAGGAATGTTACAAATTTCTGATATTGAATTTAATATAATGATGGAAGAACGAAAAACACTTATTGCAGCACAAATAATAAATGCTATTAAAACATAAAAACAAAGTGAATACAACTGAACTTTGTCCCTTTATGGTAATTAAAAACAATATAGAATGAAACTAATTAAAATTACCCTTTTACTCTTTACCTTTTTTGCCAATGCACAACAAAAATTGACATTAGAAGAATGCTATGTTTTGGTCAATAAAAATTATCCTTTAGCGAAACAATCCAATTTGTTGACACAAAAATCAACTTATGAAATAGAGTCGTTAAACAAAGGAAAATTGCCTAAAATCGATTTGAATGCACAAGCATCTTACCAATCCGAAGTGACACAATTGCCTTTTAAGTTGCCAAATGCTACAGTAAATCCAGCAAATAAAGATCAATATCGTGCCACTTTAGATGTCAATCAGCTTCTTTATAATGGCCATTTAATTGATGCCAACGCGAAACTCAAAGAAGCTCAAACCTTAACTCAAAAACAGCAAGTGGAAGTCGGGTTGTATCAATTGAAAACAAAAATCAACCAATTGTATTTCTCAATTTTAGTATTACAAGAACGAGAAAGCCTTTTGATTTCAAAGCAAGAGCAACTATTATCAAAAATTAGTGAAGTAAAATCGGGTGTCAAATTTGGAGCTATTCTACCGGCTTCTGAAAAAATTTTGGAAGCCGAAAATTTAAAAATAAAACAACAATTGGTCGAAATCAATTCGGATAAAACGAAATTGTTTCAAAATTTATCTACGTTGACCATTTCAGAAATAAATGCTAAAACAAAATTAGAAAAACCAATTACAATATTAGATTTTGCCCAAAAAAGCAATCGCCCAGAACTGAAATTATTCGATTTGCAAAGCCAGCAATTAGAAAATTCTTCCTCTATTTTATCAAAAAATCAATTGCCAAAAATAAATGCTTTCGGTCAAGCCGGTTACGGAAATCCTGGGTTGAATATGCTCGACAATTCTTTTCAGCCTTTTTATATGGTTGGAGTTAGAGCCAATTGGAATATTTTTGATTGGAATAAAACCAAATCGGAGAAGCAAGCACTTTCTATTTCAAAAGAAATCGTAAACTCTGAAAAAGAAACTTTTCAACTGAATATCCAAATGCAATTGCAAGAGTTTGAAAATGAAATTATTAAACAAGAAGAAATTTTAAAAACAGACGCTGAAATTATCGATTTAAGAATGTTTGTCCTAAAATCTTCAGATGCACAATTAAAAAATGGTGTAATTACTTCTTCTGAATATATTATTGAATTCACCAATTTATATGAAGCCAAAGCCAATCAAAAAGTACATGAAATCCAACTAGAGTTGGCCAAAGCCAATTATTTAATCGTAAAAGGAAATT
>CAIRNC010000056.1 GCA_903879875.1 uncultured Bacteroidota bacterium | reverse complement strand
TAATTTAATGCCAATAAAAGGAGTGATAATTATATTATCTGGTTGTAATAATTTCTGCCAAAAGTTTCTTGGCGCGAAGTAGTTTTATTTTAACGTTATTCAAAGGCTCACCAATTTTATCTGCTATTTCTTGGTAGCTCATTTCTTGAAAGTACCGCAGTTGAATGACTTCTTGATAATTAGGCTTGAGTTCTTTGATAAATTGCAACAAGCGAGAAAGGTTTTGTTGCGAAATCAATTCGTCTTCTGCTGATAAGGAAGAGTCGGCAACATTATAAGCTTGTTGGTCTTCTTCGTCAGTAATTTCAACAAAAAGAGATGATTTTTTTTTGCGTAGCAAATCAATGTGTACATTTTTTGCTATTGCAATAAGCCAAGTGTTAAACTGAAAATCGGGATTGTAAGTCGCTATTTTATCAAATGCTTTCGCAAAGGTTTCGATGACAATATCTTCTGTATCAGTTTCGTTTTCAGTACGCTTCAGCATAAAGCCATAAACTTCATTCCAATAAAAATCCAATAAAAAAGTAAAGGCCACTTGGTCACCATTTTTAGCTTTTTCAATATAGGGTTTTATTTCCAATGTACGGGTTTTGAGAAAATATTGGTAACAAAGATATTCAATTGCGTGAATATAAGCACTATTTCAATGATAGGATACCAATACATTACATCTTTTTCTTTTAGTTTGCCTGCAGCAAATCCAAGAATAATCCAAGTAAAAAGATAACGGAAACCTATTAAACTTAACACAATTATCCATTGAAATTGAAATGCTAATAAAATTATAGGCAAAATAATAAATAGTATTTGAGTAATGTAAAACAACCCTAATTGTGCACTATCAAAGGTTTTATAATGTTTTGCGGTTGCCACATGCCTTCTTTTTTGTGTAAACCAATCCGAAAAATTAGTTTTGGGTTTTGACAACGTAAAACTATCAGGTGTGAAACATATTGTAGTATTTTTTTTGTTGGCAACTTGATTGATAAACAAATCATCGTCACCAGAACGAATTTTTAAATGGTCTCTGTATCCGTCAACTTTAAAAAATTCTTCTCTTTTATAAGCTAAATTTCTTCCAATTCCCATGTATGGTTTTCCCATTCTTGCCCATGAAAAATACTGAACAGCAGTGAGTAACGTTTCAAATCGAATGATTTTATTTAGGAAAGAATTGGCTATTTTTTCATAAGCGCCATAACCCAAAACAATGGTTTTTTGCATTGTAAAATTGGAACTCATTTCGGTTATCCAATTTTTAGATGTGGGATAGCAATCCGCATCGGTGAATAACAAATATTCTTTTCGAGCTGCTTTAATGCCAAGGGTTAAAGCAAATTTTTTGTTGCCCCAAAAGGCTTCGTTATTTTCTACTTTTACTAATCTAACGTTTTGGTATTGTTTTTCAAAAGCTTCAAAAACATCTAAAGTATCATCGCTTGACGCATCATCAATCAAAATAATTTCAAAGTTGGGATAGTCTTGTTCGGCAAGAAGTGGCACGTATTTGATTGCATTTTCTGCTTCATTTTTGGCACAAACAATCACAGAAATTGGAATTCGCTTTGGGTTGTTTTTCTTTGCTTTCACAAATGAAAATTTTCCAAAAACAATCAAATAATAGAAGAGTTGAAAGCTAATAATGACGATAAATAAACAAAAAAGGAGTAGTAACATGATGTTAGAAACGGCTGTTTAAATTTTTTGCAAATGTACAATTTCAATCGGAATATTATAGAATGATTGCTGAATAAAAATTCAATTCAAAAAATTAAATCACATTAACTTCTGCTTCTATTCGAATTCCATAAATAGTAAACACAGTTTCTTGAATATCCTTTGAAACGGCTAGAATTTCTTGCCCAGTTGCATTTCCATAATTGACCAAAACCAACGCTTGATTTTTATGAATTCCAGCATCACCAAAACGTTTTCCTTTGAATCCAGCTTGTTCAATTAACCAACCTGCAGGAACTTTTACTTCTGATTCTGAAATTTCATAATATTTCATTTCGGGAAATTGTTTATGAATACTTTCAAATGCTACCTTTGAAACAATTGGGTTTTTAAAAAAACTGCCACTGTTCCCTAATTCTTTGGGATCTGGTAGTTTGCTTTTACGAATTGCAATTACAGCATTACTAACGTCTTTCAGAGTAGGGTTTTCAATATTATTTTTAGTCAATTCTCCAGCAATGTCCCCATACGAAATGTTGATTTTGTGATCGCGTTTCGTTAATTTAAAAACTACAGAAGTGATGATGTATTGGTCTTTAACTTCATTTTT
>CAIRNC010000055.1 GCA_903879875.1 uncultured Bacteroidota bacterium | reverse complement strand
GTGCCTGCTAATGAGTTTTTGAATTTAGAAGGCAATAAATTATCTACTTCTAAAAACTGGGCGGTTTGGTTGCACGAATATTTACTAGATTTCCCTGACAAACAAGATGTTTTGCGCTATGCCTTGACGGCTAATGCACCCGAAACCAAAGACAATGACTTTACTTGGAAAGATTTTCAGGCTAGAAATAATAATGAATTAGCGGCTATTTTCGGTAATTTCATCAATAGAGTGGTGGTTTTAACGCATAAATATTACAATGGAATTGTTCCTCAACCCAATGAATTTTCAGAAGTTGACGAACAAACTTTAGCGGAATTAAAAGCCTATCCAGCTGTAATTTCGAGTTCTATTGAGCGCTATAGATTTAGAGAAGCCCAAGGTGAATTAATGAATGTGGCGCGATTGGGAAATAAATATCTTGCCGACGAAGAGCCCTGGAAAATGATTAAAACCAATCCTGAACGCGTGCAAACCCAAATGTATGTGGCATTACAAATTGCTGCCGCTTTGCGAATTTTATGCGAACCGTTTTTGCCCTTTACTGCTTGTAAATTATCGGGAATGTTAAAAACAGATTTGAATTTGAGTTGGAACGATGTTGCGCAACGTGACGACTTACTTCCTGCGAACCAACAAATAGGGCAAGGCGAAATATTATTTGCACAAATAGAAGACACCGAGATTCAAAAACAAATAGACAAACTAGAAGCTACGAAAGTGGCAAATAAAGCGGAAAACAAAGTGATAGAACCACAAAAACCAACGGCTACTTTTGAAGATTTTGCCAAAATCGATTTGCGAGTGGGCACCATTCTAGAAGCGGAAAAAATGCCAAAAGCCAACAAACTTCTGGTACTAAAAGTGGATACGGGTATTGATGTAAGAACTATTGTTTCGGGCATAGCCGAGCATTTTTCGCCCGAAGAAGTAATTGGGAAACGGGTAACGGTTTTAGTCAATTTAGCTCCAAGAGCTTTGCGTGGCGTAGAAAGCGAAGGCATGTTATTGTTGGCCAATGATGCCAATGGCAAATTGGTTTTTGTAAACCCTGATGCTGATGGTGTGGATAACGGCGCTTTGATCAGTTAGCATATTACGAATTTGATTTCCATGCAAAAAGCCTCAAATTTCATCCTATAAGGATGAAATTTGAGGCTTTTAGGTTCTATTTTCAGGCAAAAAGGGTGAAATTTCAACCTCTGACCCTGAATTTTCACCCTATTAGGTTCCATTTTCAAGCAAAAAGGGTGAAATTTCAGGCATTGACCTCGAAATTTCACCCTTTTATATTGAATTTTAAGCTCGTCTTTTTACGGGAATTTGTTGTAAATATCTTTTCTATGAGTAACAATAATAAAATCAATCGTTTGATTGATTACCTCTATTCCAATTCTATAATCACCAATTTTGATACGGTAGAAATTTTGATAGCCGACCATTTTTTTAAGATTTGAAATCTGATGTAATTCTGAAGCCGTTTCGCATTGTAGAATTGCTTTTTCAATGCGCTTTAGAACAATTTTGTCGTTCATCTTGTCTAAACTTTTGCTAAAACTTTTATCAAAAGTTACTTCCATTATTTTTTTAATTTTTTAAAAATGGCTGCTCTTGACACTTTTGTATTTGTTTTCTCCTCCTTCATTAAGGCACCAAGAAAAAAATCTTCTTTTTCTTCTACGTTTAATATTTTGCCGCTTTCACCCAATTTTTGTACTAATTCTAAAATGAATTTTGCGCTACTGGCATTTTTTGTATTGATGACTACCGTTTCCATAAAAACTATTTAAGTTTCACAAATATACAAATTTCGTTTAAAGAATATACAAAAAAACGGTGATGCCGAAAATCCAAAAAAGGCTGTCAACAGACAACCTTTTTTGGATACTACTATTAAATTGTAAATCTGATTTACTGTGTTTTCTTTTTATAAGAGCCTCTTTTAAAACGCTCACTCAAATCTTCGTAAATAGGTTTAGCCGTTGGAACGCCTTTGCTGTGGGCTTCTCTAACCTGACCGTAATAAAGCATGGCGTTTTGTAACGCTTCTGAACCTGCTAGCATAACCGTGTCATCGGCATCGGTAAAAAGTTGTTTGCTTAGGTTAACAATAGGGTTCAATTGCGAAACTACGGCTTCGTCTTTCAGAAATTCCACAGTGTCCATATAGTTAGGCACAAACTCAGGATTAGAAACAACATAGGCTTTTGTTTTTTGGACTGTTGCTACTGTTTTATCGCCCATTTTAAACAAATCTTCGCGCTCTTGCATCGTGAGCCCTTGCAAGTAAGGAGCTAGAGCCTCTTTGCACTCTTTAAGTTTTTCTGTTACAGTGTCGATGATCGCTTGCGGAATGACGATGCTAATTTGGTTTTGAGTACTCATAATACTGAAAATTTAAAGGGTTAATGAATGGTTTTTGAATTATATTTTTTGACAAAAAGTGAATAAGTCTTCGTATTTTTCTAACTTGAATATTTTTGAATTATGTTCTATTTCAACTTTAAAATCTTCTGGTACATTTTTATATTCTTTAGTGTTCAGGATATCGTAACCAATTATTTTACCTATTTTCTTTTCTAAAATGTTGATATTAGATTTTCCAGACGTTGGGATTATATATATAATGCAAAAATGTTTCAACATCCAATCTATTTGTTTTGGAATAGCGTCGGTTTTATCAAAGAAAAAATCATATTGTCTGTGAACACCCTCTGGAAAATAAAGCATATTTGGGAATTGAAGGTTTGGTAATATTGGACCTCCACTAGTACCTGCTTTTTTAGAAGCATTTTGATAGTTTTTATGTACTTTTCCAATATTTGTTCTATTAGATACACATTGTAAAACATCAAATATTGAAAAATTACCGCCTGACAATGTTGTAATGTGTTCATGGGTTCTACTATATACATCACTTTCACTTTTACCTACATAATAAGGAAAGAATGCTTTGGGTGATGTTGGAACAGTAAAATTAGAACCTAACGAAAAACCCCAAATGTAAACTCCTGCTTTGCCATTGCCTTTTCTATAATTGGCATTGTTTTGAAAATCTTTTAGTGTTTTAAAACATTCTATTGTTACTTGCATGATTACTATTGTTTAATAATTTTTTTAGTATAACGCTTGTCCTCTAAAATAATGTCTAAATAGTAAATACCCGATGCCAATTGACTTATATCAAAAGTTTTAGTAGAAAAATTTAATAGCTTTTTACCTGTGAGGTCATAAAGCGAAGCGAAGAACTCTTTGTCGGAATCAATATTCAGCATAGAAGAAATGGGGTTTGGGTAAACTGAAAAGGGAGTTTCCGAAAATTGTTCTGAAGCAAGAATAGCTGTGGAATTTGAAAACGAGTAATAATAACCGCTATCACTTGGTTTATAAAATATTCCTGGATTAGAACTAAAAATAGTTGTATTGTTTAACCAAACGTTTGCAAGACCATTAAATGGGGCATGTGATAAAAATGCACTAGATGGTATCCATGTTAATGATTGGAAAATTGTATCCCAATTTGCAGATGTTGCTAGTGAAGCTAGTGAAATATTCCACCATGAAGCAGTCCAATATAAGTCACCAAATTTTTCGTAAGGAACATTTGGTAAACTAGTAGAAACATATAGATTTGTTGATGTACTTGCAGGATAATCTATTGAAGGATTAGTACTTCTATATACAGTCCTCGTAGAAGCTTGTGAAGCAAGTATTTTTGTAAAAGTATATGGTGAGCCACTAAAATTAACACCACTTGATTTAACTGTGATTGAACCATCAATAGGATTACCAGCTGAATTAGTACCAAAAAACATAATGTGGTCTAATAAAGTTCGGGTGTTTAAATTTATTATATTAGCTCCGGGTGTTATACCAGTATTAACATATGATAATAAGGTATTTAGTTCCGAAGTAGTTGCAAGATGATAATTATTTAGTCCAGAAATCGCTGCTTGATCAGAAGCCCAGTATGCTGTTGACCAATATCTTTTATAATACCAATAGCCAATAGTACCATTACCATAGGTATATTGCGCAGTTGCCTGTGGAATGGTTAAACACATCGCTTTAAAATATTTATCTGGAGATGAAGTTACTCCCACATACGCAGTGTAAATATATGTCTGTGAATATATTTGTGCTGAAATAAGTAAAAGTATTAATGTAATATTTTTTTTCATGTTGATAGATTTTAAAATTAAGGTATTATACATCTAAAAGAAGAAATTTCAATTATGTTAAAGTCGCTTTCAT
>CAIRNC010000054.1 GCA_903879875.1 uncultured Bacteroidota bacterium | reverse complement strand
GGCACGAAGGGCACAAAGCATAAATATTTGAGAAACTCCGTGTTCTCTGTGCGTCTGTGGTAAAAGACCGAGAACTGACAACTCACAACCGACAACTCATGTATTACCTTTTCAACGAAAAATGACTTAAAAATTCTTGTTGCTTTCCGTTTTTTGAGTACACAATTTTAAACCAATAATCATCTGCGGGCACTGGTTTTCCGTTTAGATTGCCGTCCCAACCGTTGGTGTTGACTTTGATTTCGGTAATGAGTTTCCCGAAACGATCAAAGATATAAGTGTTAGAAATAGATAAACCCGACAGCCCTTGGATGTTCCAAAAATCATTTACACCATCACCATTTGGAGTGAAAAAGCGAGGATAATCCACTAAGACCACATAAGTACTGATAGTACCACAACCAAATTTGTTTCTAACTTTCAATTCATAAAGTCCGCCAGTAACGTTTTCAAAAACATTGCTTTCTTGCCAGCCGTTGTCGTTCAACATGTATTCAAAATCCGAAGAGGCAGGTGTTGCTATCGCCGTTATCGTATTGTCCACCTCAAAAGCAATCAATTCAGATGGATTTCCCACAATGGTAAGTGGAATGAGTGTGTTTTTTGTCGTAAAATTAGCGGTGGTACTGCACATCGCAGGATTCGTAAAATCGGTAATTTGCACGGAATAATTGCCTTCAACCCCTGTAGTATAGGTCGAGGCAGTTGCCCCCGAAATTTCATTTCCCGCAAGGGCATTAAAGCCATTATACCAAACAAAATGGTAGTTGGTTGCCGAAAGTTCGGTGTCGATGAGTGCTTTATTTATAACGTTGAGGTTGCTGTCCACACAAATGGTATAGGGCGCCGATTTTAAATAATTCACAGGAAAAGGACGCACATAAAGGTCTAATTCTAAAATTTCGTAACAGGCTTCTCCGGTTTCACTATCGTTATTAATGGTGCTATTCAATCGGACATATAGTTTTTGAAACCAAGCATTCGCGTTAGAAAAGGCAGTTGGCGTTGTGATGTTAGCGTTATTATTAGCTTGAGCATCAACAACGTTGCGGTAATATTTAAAAGCAATTTGGTTCAACGGCGTTGCTCCTGCCATTTCATTTTCGCGTTGGGTCAAATCGAAAACCGAAAAGCCACTGGAGTTGCAATTTTGTAAAGCCGTAGGATTAGTCGAGCTTCCAGGACTAGTCAAAACTTTTAAAGTCAAGGTGGTTTTTGAACTGCAATTGTTGTTGTTGGGATCCACTACTTTTACTAAAAGTGTTTTGGTAGCGGCGCTATAATTCGTGGTATTTGTGATGTTATTTCCACTTGAGAAATCGGCAAGGGTTTCATAAAAGAAGACTTGAAAGCCAGCATTGCTTCCAATAATTTGGTTGATTCGGCTGTCTAAGTTAAACAGGGCAGTTGAAGAACCGCAATGGGATATTGGGCTTGGTGCAACAATCGTTGGATTTGGAAAAACAGTACAATTAAAATTCACTATCGAAAAACAATTGGTGTTGCTGTCATACAAACGAACAAATAGGGGAGTAGTGCCTGTTGTTAAAGGCATTGCGGTATTTTTGTTTATTGCAAGCACATTGTTTTTGGCATTATCAAAACTGTTGAAATAACTGGCTTGTACCGTAGGATTTTGACCTAATAAGGCTTCATTATCTTTACTCGACAATAGGATTATTTCGTCTTTACACGCTATAATTGGAGAAATTACAGTTTGTATTGGACTTGCTAAAACTTCAATTTGAAAGGTGCCAATGCCAAAACAGTTGTTGTTGCTTTCAATTCTCGTGTAAATGGTTGAATTACCAATGGGGAATTGGGTAGTATTCGTCAAAGCATTCTGTTTTGTAGCCGCATCAATAGGATTGCCATAAAAGAGTATCGTAACATTAGTACTTGCAAAATAATTGTTATGAATAAAATTGCTTTGGGCGGCTAAATCTACAAGTCCATAAGTGGTATTCACCTCTGGACAAACAGCGGTAACATTGGGATAATTCGCAATACTGCTTGCGGCAATTTTTATAATTAAGCTAGCTGTCAGCGAAGTACAAATTGGATTTTGAGTTGAGTCAATTGCTGTAACATAAATAGTTTGGTTAAAAGGAACGCTATTTTGAAAAGCCGTTGGATTTGAAATGGGTTGCGTCAATCCAGCATCCAGAAAATAGCTTAATGTCAATCCAGGGGTATTGCTGGT
>CAIRNC010000053.1 GCA_903879875.1 uncultured Bacteroidota bacterium | reverse complement strand
TTCTTGCCAACCGGCAATTTTGGCTACAGGGCTAAGAGCGCCATCAGCGGCAATGATGAATTTAGCCTGAATATCGCCTTCTGATGTATGAATGGTTTGAATTTCTGAGAAAGAAATGTCTAAAACCTTGTGATTTTGCAATAGTGTAACGCCATGTTCTTTTGCTTTTTCTACAATTAAATTATCAAAAGCATCACGCATCACCATACTTATAATTGGCTGATCTCTTTTGGTAGTATGTTTGATATTTTGATTTTTAAAATAAATATCAACTTCATAAAACTCACTTTCTACGACTGATTTGATATCAAAAGGCATGTTTTTGAGTCCTCTAAAAACAAATCCACCACCACAAGTTTTATATCTTGGTAAAATTTCTTTCTCTATAATTACAGTTGAAATTCCATTTTTTGCTAATTCTAAAGCAGCGGAAGCTCCTGAAGGACCGCTGCCAATAATGGCTACATCAAATATTCTCATACATTTTTGTTTGGTAAAAAAAAATTAAGACTATTTATTTCAAATAGGCGAAATTAAGAAACCAAAAGTTATTACATAAAGAAAGGTCTGACAAAAACTTGCTAGACCTTTTCTTTCGTTTCACTTTTAATTTCAATTATTTATTCATGTTTTGCATTTCAAAAAGGAAAGTATCCAAATCAACATCAAAAACCAATAAAGACAATGCTTTATCCACGATATAATGTGCATTTCCAGGAGTAAAACCTAGGGCCAAAACAAAGCGATGCAAAATTTCTTTTTGTTTTGGACCTAAAACACGATCTGCATAAACCATTCTTGATAAATCATAAAGACGTTCCAATCTTTGTGTATGCAAATAAGGTGGATTTATAGGGTATTTTAATGGGTTTTCTAAAATTTCGGCATATTCCTCAGGTGAAATTTCCAATTGAAGTGCTAGTTTGTCTAAAAACAATCTTTCTTCGGTGCTCAAGTGTCCATTTTCCATTGCAACTCTAACAATTGCTGAAAAATGACCTTTGTTTCTGGCTTTAAAGCCGCCATCAAATAAATCAGAGAATGACATAATTTTTGATTTTATATTCATACAAATATAATTTTTTTGAAGCAAAATCAAAAACAAAATTCATAAAAATAAAACGTAGCATCGAAACTAAAAAATAAATTGTAAGTTTGACTTTCAATAAAAATGAGATGTCAGATTTTTGGATATATTTTCAAATCGGTTTACAACATGTTTTGAGCTTTAATGCTTATGACCATATTCTATTTTTAGTAGTTTTAACCGCGCCTTACCTGCTTAAAGACTGGAAACGAATTTTAATTTTAGTTTCTATTTTCACAATCGGACACACGTTGGCATTGCTTTTTTCTGTATCCGGAATAGTTGTTTTACAAGCAAGAACAATTGAATTTTTGATTCTATTATCCATCTTAATTACCGCTTTTTCAAATTTGATTTCCATTGGGGTTTTTTCTAAAAGCATTAAACCAAACAGTATCCTTATAGTAACAGCGCTATTTGGAATTATACATGGATTGGGATTTTCTAACTATTTTAATGCTATTCTCACAGGAAATGTAATGGATAAATTATTGCCCACAATGTCATTTGCATTTGGCATTGAAGCAGCACAAATAGTCATCGTTTTGTCGGCATTGACAACTTCAATCCTATCGCAACATTTTTTAAAACTTTCGAAAAGAGATTGGGTATTAATAACTTCATCATTAGTAATTGGAGTAATATTGCCTATCCTATTCAAAAATAAAATCGGGTAAAGAATTAACAAATATTGTTTTTTATATCCCAAAAGAAGTACTTTTGACAAATCAAAAAACAGAAAATGCGCTTAACTTATGGTCGAAAATAAATTAAACAAATACGACAAAGCTTATCTTAGAATTGCAAAAGAATGGAGTCTTTTGTCCTATTGTAAACGCAAACAAGTAGGTGCTATAATTGTAAAAGATCGAATGATAATTTCTGATGGATATAATGGCACTCCCTCTGGTTTTGAAAATTGTTGTGAAGACGAAGCAGGATTAACCCGTTGGGATGTTTTGCATGCAGAAGCCAATGCTATACTAAAAGTAGCTCGTTCCACACAATCGTGTGAAGGCGCAACATTATATATCACGCTTTCTCCATGCAAAGAATGCAGCAAACTTATTCATCAATCGGGTATCAAACGAGTTGTGTATCAAAACGGCTATAGAGACGATGCTGGAATTGCTTTTTTAACAAAAGCTGGAATTGAAGTACAACAGGTGCAGGTATTAGAAGAAGAATGAAAGAATCAAAAAAATATTTACCATTACTAATTTTTACTACGCTTGCATTAGGAATAGTGTTGGGTACTTTGCTCAATATTCCAATTGAAGGAAAAGGTTTTTCTTTCAATTCTCATAAAAACAAACTCAACAAACTCATCGAATTTATTGACAAAGAATATGTAGATAGCGTAAACACGGATTCTATTGTGGATTTAACGGTTACGAATATTCTAGACAAATTAGACCCTCATTCTGTTTATATTGCAAAAAATGAAATGGAAAGCGTTTCTCAAAGTATGAAAGGCGATTTTGTTGGAATTGGAATTAATTTTTACATGTATAAAGATACGGTAGTCGTTATAAAACCAGTAAAAAATGGTCCTTCTGAAAAGGCTGGAATTATTTCTGGGGACAGAATACTTTATGCACACAAAGACAAATTATTTGGCAGAAAATTACATTCAGACAGTTTGTTTTCTAAACTAAAAGGAGAAGTAGGTTCTCAAATTGATTTGACCATTTTCAGAAAAAGCAGCAATAAAAAATTAAAAATTAATGTAAAACGAGATATAGTAGCTTTAAAAAGTGTCGATGTAGCTTTAATGGTAACGCCATCAACAGGCTATATAAAAATAAATCGTTTTGCAGAAACCACCTACAGTGAATTCGAAAAAGGGTTACTTTATCTCAAAAAACAGGGTGCAAAATCATTGCTTATTGACTTGCGAGACAATGGCGGTGGTTACTTGGAAGAAGCTGTTGCTATAGCTGATGATTTCTTGAAAAAAGACCAATTGATTGTTTTTACAAAAAATAAAAAAGACAAAATAGAAAAAACGTATGCTACTGAAAATGGAAGTTTTGAAAACGGAAAAGTATTTGTGTTAATCAATGAAAATTCAGCTTCGGCGAGTGAAATTTTATCGGGAGCATTACAAGATAATGACCGAGCTACAATTGTCGGGCGACGTTCTTTTGGAAAAGGACTGGTGCAACGCGAAATGAATTTTGATGTCGGTTCCGCTGTGCGTTTGACCATAGCGAGGTATTTTACACCGACAGGTCGTTCAATTCAAAAATCGTATAAAAAAGGCAATGAAGATTATTTTAAAGATTT
>CAIRNC010000052.1 GCA_903879875.1 uncultured Bacteroidota bacterium | reverse complement strand
TTTAGATATGTTGAAGCTTTGTCGCAACTTTTATTTCCAATTATGGTTTTGGGCGCTTCGCAAGCATTGATTAATTTCAGTCCAAAACTGAATGAGCATCATAAGAAGCAATTGTTTAATTATAGTATATTTTCAGTATCAATAATTAGTGCAGTTCTACTAATTTCGCTTTTTTCAGCTTCATTTTTGCCTTTTCTAAAAGGGATGAAATATGTGTATTTTGCCTTTCCAATAGCCGTTTTCTTAGCTTTTGTAGAGTTGTTCAAAAAGCAGTCTACTATTATTCAAAAAATTGCTGCCCCAACTTTTTTCGATAATATTATACCCAAAATTGCGCTTCCAATATTGTTTTTATTGCTCTTGCAAAATGTGATTTCTGTCAATCAATCACTCGTTTTTTATGTGATTTCTTATGGAATGATTTTACTTTTTGTAACACTCTATTTATTTTATCACTTCCAACCCAAATTCAATTTTGATTTTAAATCACTTTTTGTTGAAGTGCCAAAAAACAAGTATTTCAAATTCAGTTTATTTGCGTTTGCAGGTAGTTTAGGTTCTGTATTTGCCTTTAGAATTGATGCTATTATGATTCCTAAATTTATTTCAATGGAAGCTAATGGTACTTTTAGTATTGGTGTTACTTTAGCATCTGCTTTGGCTGTTCCAGCGACAGGGATTTTTACTTTATATGCACCAATAATATCTAATTATTTAAAGAACAATAATTTAATAGAATTAAATCTGAAATATAAAGAAGTGTCTAAATTGCTCTTTTTTATAGGTGCATTGCTTTATAGTTGTGTGTTTTTAGGGATTGAAAACTTGTTTCATTTGCTTCCAACCCATGAAAATTTAATGGCATCCATTCCCGTAATTTTGATTTTAGGGTTTAATGTGTTAATCAATATGGGTACTGGTTTTAATGGAGAAATCATAACTTATTCAAAATATTATAAATTCAATTTGATAGCCATTTCGTTATTAATTATTTTGAATGTGTCTTTGAATCTGTTTTTTATAAAAGTACTTCATGCTGGAATTGAAGGTGTTGCCGTTGCTTCTTTGATATCTATGGTTGTTTTTAACCTAGCCAAATTGCTGTTTATTTATAGGAAATTCGAACTTTTCCCTTTCGATAAGTCTTATTTGAAATTGGTAATTATTTTTTCAATAGTTTTATCCATTTTGAATTTTCTGCCTAATTTTGAATCCGTTTTATTAAATTTTTTATATAAAACAAGCCTTTGTTTATTACTAAATTTAATTGTCATTTATAAAATGAAACTGGTTTTTTCTTATAATTTTTGGTTAGACAAGTTGCTTTTTAAGAAAGACAAATAATTTAAATCGTGTACTATTTTTTTGTTATGATGTTAAATTTAAAGAATACAGATTATCAAAAATTTTACTTCAAATGGCTATATTTGTATTCTAATGTAGTTTATAACTTCAAATTCAATTGTAATGAAAAAAATAGTTCTTGGCGTTTTAATCGTTTTTTCGCTCACAGCGAATGCACAAAACAATAAAAAAGTATCAGTTAAAAAGAAAATCACAGTGAATACAGAAAAAAAAGCAGTTGTTTACCAAGTCTTTACCCGATTATTTGGCAATAAAAATACCACCAACAAACCTTGGGGCACCATTGAAGAAAATGGAGTTGGTAAGTTCAACGATTTCACCGATAAAGCCTTAACAGAAATCAAGAAATTAGGAGTTACCCATATTTGGTACACAGGCGTTCCACATCATGCTTTAGTACGAGATTACACCGCTATTGGTGTTTCAAACGATGATCCTGAAGTGGTGAAAGGGCGTGCTGGCTCGCCTTATGCTGTGAAAGATTATTACAATGTAAACCCCGATTTGGCAGTAAATCCAGCAAAAAGATTAGAAGAGTTTGAAGCCCTAATTGCTCGCACGCATAAAAATGGATTAAAAGTTATTATTGATATAGTTCCCAATCACATTGCACGAAAATATGAAAGCAAATCCAACCCAAAAGGAGTAAGAGATTTTGGTGCCGACGATGACACTTCTGTAGAATACAAACGCGATAATAATTTTTATTACATTCCAGGACAGCCGTTTCAAGTGCCAACATCAGAGCATTACAAACCATTAAATGGAGAACAAAACAATTTGATTGATGGTAAATTTGATGAAAATCCTGCTAAATGGACAGGAAATGGCTCTCGTTTGGCCAAACCAGATAGCAATGATTGGTATGAAACAGTGAAAATTAATTATGGAATTCGACCAGACGGTTCTAAAGATTTTCCAGATTTGCCAGCCGGGTTTGATAAAAAAGATTATAAGGAACATGCTGCTTTTTGGAAAAACCAATCCGTACCAAGTTCTTGGACAAAGTTCCGTGATATCGCATTGTATTGGACTGCCAAGGGAGTAGATGGTTTTCGATATGATATGGCAGAAATGGTGCCTTATGAATTTTGGAGTTATATGAACTCCGCTATAAAAACCAAAAATCCAAATGCTTTTTTAATAGCTGAAGTATACAATCCGAACGAATATCGAAACTATATTCATCTTGGAAAAATGGATTATTTGTATGATAAAGTTGCTTTTTACGACAAATTAAAAGAAGTGATACAAGGCAAAAGTTTACCAGATCCATTGTCTGATATCCAACATTCAATGGCTGATATTGAACACCATATGTTACATTTTTTAGACAACCATGATGAGCAAAGATTAGCAAGTCCAGAATTTGCAGGAACTCCAGAAAAAGGAAAACCCATGATGGTGGTTTCGGCTACTATTAGCACTTCTCCAACTATGATTTATTTCGGACAAGAAGTAGGGGAGGCAGGTAACGAAAATGCTGGTTTTGGCTCTCATTCACGTACATCTATTTTCGATTATATTGGTGTTCCCAATCATCAACGTTGGATTAATAACGGCAAGTTTGATGGCGGACAATTGTCTGAAAGTGAAAAAGCTTTACGCGATTTCTATAAAAGACTTTTGAATTTTACCATCAAAAGCCCTGCGTTAATGGGCGATTTCAAAGAAATTCAAACAATTAATCGTCAATCTACTCAAGGATATGATCCGGGATTATACAGTTATGTGCGTTGGTCAGCTTCTCAAAAACTAATTGTTGTTTCCAACTTTTCATGGATAACTACAAGTCATTTTGAATTAAAAATACCAAGTGATATTATTAAAATTTGGAATTTAAAAGACGGCACTTATACATTAAAAGACCAATTGTATGGCAATTCCAAAGCGGTTTTACTTGTGGTAAATGGAGAAGGAAAAGTTGCGCTAAATGTTTTGCCTTCGGAATCCTTTTTGTTGGAGTTGCAAAATTCAGGAATTAAGTAAAACTTAAAAAGATCAATTAAATCCAATAAAAAACACTCCA
>CAIRNC010000051.1 GCA_903879875.1 uncultured Bacteroidota bacterium | reverse complement strand
GTTTCCGTGAGCATATTGCCCTATCAATCCTGTGACATCGGCTTGCTCGCGACCCGTAGTTTTGCTTTCGCTGTTGAACATTTCATCTAGTTTGGCTTCAAATTTTTGATTCCCACCATAAGCTTCAATCATTCCAGGAATATCTTGTGGTACAAAAAAGGAATACTGCCAACTATTGCCTTCGGTAAAATTATTATTGATTTCTTTTGGGTCGAATGGTTTTTCCCAACCTCCGTTTTTCTTTGGTCGCATAAAACCCGTGTTCCAATCGAAGACGTTTTTCCAACTTTGGGAACGTTCCATGAAATAATTATAATCTTCATCTTTGTTCAAAATTTCCGCCATTTGGGAGATACACCAATCATCATAAGCATATTCTAAGGTTTTAGAAACGCTTTCGTGCTCGTCGTCCATAGCAATAAAGCCATTTTTTTTGTAGGCATCTAAACCCAAATGGTCGAGCATGGCAGAATGTTTTGCAGCTTCAAATGCTTTTTCATAATCAAAACCCGTTATGCCTTTTGCCATTGCATCGGCAATTACAGAAACCGAATGATAGCCAATCATGCAATCGGTTTCATTGGAAGCCAATTCCCATACAGGCAATCTTCCTGCTTGTTCGTATTGTTTCAGAAAAGTATTTATAAAATCGGCTGTTCTTTTTTTGTCAATTAACGTATAAAGAGGATGCGCCGCTCGAAAAGTATCCCAAAGCGAAAACACGGAATAGTAATCAAACCCTTCGGCAACATGAATGATATTGTCTCTTCCTCTATATTTTCCATCTATATCTTGAGCTATATTGGGTTGCACCATCGTGTGGTATAAAGCGGTGTAGAAAACCGTTTTTTTGTCTTTATTGTCCGAAGTTATTTCAATTTTTGATAATGCTTTTGACCAAAGTTGTTCGGCTTCGTTTTTAACTTTATTGAAATTCCAATCTTTGATTTCAGAGCTATTTAACTTTGTTCCTTCAAATCCTGTTGGAGAAAGCGACACTTTCACGAGAATTTTTTCGCCTTTTTTTACTGGTTTAGTGAAGAAAACAGCCACTTCAGTTCCAGAAAACAATTTATCAGTTTGCGTTTGATTTCCATGCCCAAAAACTTTCATAGGAACATTAAATTCTATTCGTGCATACACTTGTTGGTCTTTTGCCCAAGCTTCACTTCTTCTAAAAACTTCAATCGTTTTATCGTCAATTACACGGATTCTTCCTTCCAATAATTTATCCCTATGATTTAAATCAAGAATAATATTCGCTTGACCATTTGAATTGAAAGTATATTCATGAAACCCTACACGAGTAGTAGCGGTTAAACGCACATCGATATTGTGCTTATCCAATTTTACCGAATAAAAACCAGCTGATGCTTTCTCATTTTTATGTAAAAAAGTGGAAGGATAGACTTTGTTATCAAATGAAGGTTCTCCCATCGTTGGCATTAACATAATATCTCCAAAATCGGAGCATCCTGTTCCGTTAAGGTGAGTATGCGAAAAACCGTAAATTAAAGTATCTGAATAATGATAACCCGAACAACCGTCCCAACTACCGTCGATTCTGGTATCGGGAGATAATTGTACCATTCCAAAAGGAAGTGTTGCGCCAGGATAGGTATGTCCGTGGCCTCCCGTTCCAATCATTGGATTTACAAATTGCGAAAGCGTTTGTGCCAATAAAAAACAAGGAAATAACAAAAAAATAAAATGGATTTTTTTCATTTTTAATACTTTTTGGGTTCCAATTTTATAGTTTGGATTAGGGGTTAAAATTAAAATTTTAATTAGAATTCAAAGTTCTTTTTTGGAGTTTTCTACAACAAAAGGTGTCGAAGATTTGTTTATTCCATATTTATTGATAATTTTATTGAACTATTTACAAAAAAAATTCGATAATACTAATTTCAAAATTGAAAAACGATACTTTAAATACTTCTAATTCGTCGCTTTACAGTGAAGATTTAGCACCAATTCCAGAAAGTAAAAGAACATGGACAACATGGAATTATGCTGCCTTATGGATAAGCATGAGTCTTTGTATTCCTACGTATATGTTGTCGAGTTCCTTGATTGAAGGCGGTATGAATTGGTGGCAAGCCGTTTTGACTATTTTTTTAGGAAACACCATTGTGCTTATTCCAATGATTTTAAACGGTCACGCGGGGGCCAAATACGGTATCCCATTTCCTGTTTTTGCTAGAGCCAGTTTTGGAACAAAAGGCGCCAACATTCCCGCATTATTAAGAGCAATTGTGGCTTGCGGATGGTTTGGTATTCAAACTTGGATTGGTGGTTTTGCTATTTATCAAATGATGCGCTTATGGATTCCATCCTTGGCAACTTTACCCTCTATTTTTCCCGCATCTTGGGGATTAGAAACAGGACCAGCCTTATGTTTTATTTTATTTTGGTTGCTCAATATGTATGTGGTTTATCTTGGCGTTGAAAGCATTCGAAAATTACTGGTTTTCAAAGCAATATTTTTACCTGTTGCCGCATTAGCCTTACTTTTTTGGGCTATAAATGTGGCTCACGGTTTAGGACCAATATTGCAAACACAATCAAAATTTTCCAATTCAACCGATTTTTTTCATTTCTTTTTTCCAGCCTTGACTGGAATGGTTGGTTTTTGGGCAACGCTTTCACTAAATATT
>CAIRNC010000050.1 GCA_903879875.1 uncultured Bacteroidota bacterium | reverse complement strand
CGGCATCCCTGTTTTATTTTTTATTTTAATCTCGTTGGTGGGCACGGAATACACCCGAGTGAAACGAACGGACGAAGTAATTCCGCATGAGCGGAAGACATCCCATTTATAGTAAAAAAACCTCGTTATCTAATTATTGAAAACGAGGTTTATTATAACTATTTTAAAAATTTAATTTTTTAAAATTCATTCAAATCAATTGAATAATAGCTTAATTATTGGCTTCTTGAAGTTGTCCTACTTTTTTCCAATTTGGGTCAATATTTAAAGCAACTGCTACATATACGTCTTTTCCATTGCTTTTAAATGCAGTTCCCTTGTTCATTTGAGCGTTTATTTCATCTGGTGATAAATTATAAATGGCACCTGTGATAGGGTCAATTATTATTCCTATTAGGCCTCCGATTAGAATATTTCCAACAAACCAACCATTAAACTTTTTAGTTAATTTAGTTTGATACGTTTGATAACCTTCTAATTTAATCATAACACTATGCTCACTTTTTCGAGCAAGTTTTATTTCAAATGGTGTTTTTCCAACCTCAACTTCATCAATAAAAATGGTTGCTGTTGAAGGGTTACTTGAAAATTTCACGTTTTGTCTAGAACCTGAAACGATTGTTGCGCAACTTGACATCAATAAGGTTAGCGCTAAGGAGCATGTGATAAGCTTGTTTCTCATTTTTATAAATATTTAGATTAATTTATTTGCAATTGGTATTGGGAAAGTTTTGATACATCGCCATCATAATAATAAAATTCAACGGTCATTCTGTAACAAGAGCTCCAGATATCGGGGGTTGTTTTTTGAATTACTTTTACAATATTGGCTCCATTGGTTCTAGCTATGGTTCTAGCATTTATCAAATTGCTATTAAAACCACAATCATTAGAGAAACCACTGTCTCCATATTTAGCCGTTCCTATTTTTTTGGCTCCATCTGGAACTCTATTTTCCAAGTCTAAAAATGCCACTTTGTTTTCAATCGTCAATGGTTTTAATTGTTCTGTAAAACTTGACTTTACACTTGCACTACAACTAAACAGTAATAATGCTATAAATCCAACAGTAATTTTTTTTATACTTTTCATTTTATATTGATTTTTAATTCTACTTTTTTAATGACTACAAAGTTTATATTCTTTCTACAAACATAAGTAATACTCCATAATTCAAAAAACATTTGCACTATAATATTATTGTAAACTTATAAATTCTATTTGTGTGTCGTATATGGTTCCCTGTAATTCAACCCTCGCAGGGTTTAAAACCCTGCGAAGGTTTGTTTGTTAATTTTTCGACTACTTATTTAGGCATTTGCATTCCTATTTTTCTATTTTGCGTTCCGAACACCTCCGTTGGGGACTAGAACCCCAAATTTGTGGTTGATAAGCCCAACTTTAGGGTTCAGAACCCTAAAGTTGGAGTTCTAGACCCTTAAGTAACGGTTCGGAACCCTAAATTTAGGGTCTCGAACCGCAAATTATCATTCCAGAACCCCAACCGCGGGGTTCTTTAAACCGTTGGTGGAGTTGTAGCACTAGCCGTTGACCTTTTACTGAAAAATTGTTTCAATTCGGTCATTTTAGTTTCATAACCCGGAGTAGCGGTTCCTGCCATAAAATTAGTGTAGGCATAATCATCCAAAGCCGCTTGATAGTTGTCATAATCGTGCAGGACTTTTGCATTCTTCAATCGGGTTACCAAACTTTCTAATCGAGAAATCATACTTTCCATATTGTTTCGGCTAGTAAAATCGTTAGCAAATTCAACCCAATTTACATGGGGCGTTTGAAGCGCAGGTTGGTTGTTATGATAATCCATCGTTTTGTTTACCAAAAGTTTGTTTTGCTCGTTGATACTTCCGTATCGTTGGCGGTCTTCAGCTGATAGGTTTACATTAACAACTGCTAATGCGGTTTCTAATCCTGAAAGTGCTGTTGTTGCAGCGGTAACTTGGGCAGCGGTTAAATGAACATTGTTTAAATTTGTAATTGCCATAATTAAAAATTGTTTTTGTTATGCCTACTCTAGTTCCTCTTTTCGGCTTTCGAGGGGTGTTGATTAAAGATTAAAGATTGCTTAGCCATTTCGAGCAAAGTTCTCGTGTGACGATTTTTATTTCAAAATGAATCTTATGCTACTCCTTCTTCCGATTTCCTTAAAAAAAAAGTAGCCTACCGTTTTTTGGAAATCGATTCTATATAAACCAAATACCTAGGCTACTTTTTCTGGCAACAAACTCAAAGCTTTTTAGGACCAAAAAGGGTAATTAAGTGCTACTTTTTTGTCGGTTTCGATGGCACATTTAAAAAAGTACATTTAAAAACCAACTACTTATATAATTAACTGAGGCAAAGTTGAAAAATTATTTTATAACGAAGCACCCACAAACGACCCTTTTTTAAGGGTCGATCAACCCTTTTTTATTAGGGTCGATTAACCCTTTAATTAGGGTCGTTTGTGGGTAATTAAATCGAAAAATTTATAATTACTTTGTAGCAGATTTTTTTTAAAACGCATTCCTAATCAAAATGAATAACACAATGGATTTTGACTTGGTAAAAGAAGGTGAAGTATTTAAATTATGAAATAGTTATTAACAAAAAGTGTGCACGAGAAAAACTAGTAAATAAAAAGGCGATTCTTTATAGAACCGCGAACAAATAATTTTAATATAAATGAAAGAAATTATAAAACT
>CAIRNC010000049.1 GCA_903879875.1 uncultured Bacteroidota bacterium | reverse complement strand
CAAAATAAATCCTAATGACTTTTCAAAACAACCTAGAATTCGCAAAACAACTTGACGCACAAGACGGTTTACATCACTACAGAAATGAATTTATTTTTCCGCAACACGAGGGCAAAAATGTGATTTATTTCACAGGAAATTCGCTTGGATTACAACCCAAAAGGACCCAAAAATATGTAAACGAAGTAATGAACGACTGGGCGAATATGGCTGTAGAAGGTCATTTTTATGCTGAAAAACCTTGGTGGGATTATCACGAACGTTTTGCCAATCCATTGAGTAAAATTGTTGGCGCATTGCCTAGCGAGGTTACAGTTATGAATACGTTGACCGTGAATTTGCATCTCATGATGGTGTCTTTTTATAGACCCACAAAAACCAGATATAAAATAATTTGCGAAGAAAAAGCGTTTCCTTCAGACCAATACATGTTTCAAAGTCAAGTGCATTTTCACGGTTATCAACCAGAAGATGCCATTGTTGAAATTAAACGAAGAGCCGGCGAACACAATATCCGTTTGGAAGATGTTTTGTCTAAAATTGAAGAAATTGGCGACGAATTGGCTTTGGTTTTAATCGGCGGGGTTAATTATTACACCGGACAAGTTTTTGATATTAAAACCATTACCGAAGCAGGACATAAAGCGGGTGCCAATGTGGGTTGGGATTTGGCGCATGCTGCTGGAAATATACATTTAGAATTGCACCATTGGAATGTTGATTTTGCTTGTTGGTGCAGTTACAAATACATGAATTCAGGCCCAGGAAATGCTTCAGGATGCTTTGTTCATGAAAAACACCATAACGATGCAACTTTGCCTAGATTTGCAGGTTGGTGGGGTCATAACAAAGAGCGACGCTT
Organism: uncultured Bacteroidota bacterium; assembly: GCA_903879875.1. GTDB lineage: Bacteria > Bacteroidota > Bacteroidia > Flavobacteriales > Flavobacteriaceae > Flavobacterium. Next base: position 3,287 of record CAIRNC010000049.1, on the reverse strand, counting down.
TAAAATGGAGCCCACTTTTGATCCTGTTCATGGCGCCGATGGATGGCAAATTAGTAATTTACCCATTTTATCACTCGCGCCCTATTTGGCTTCTGTGGATATGTTTGCCGAAATTGGCATGGAAGCATTAATTACAAAAAGAGACAAAATCACCTCTTACTTAGAATTTATTTTGAACGAAATCAGTAAAGAAGTTGAAGGAAGTTTCGAAATTATTACGCCTAAAAATCCATTGGAACGCGCCTCGCAACTGTCCGTATTTTTACACGGAGAAGGACGTTCTCTATTTGACTATTTAATGAAAAACGGCGTAATTACTGATTGGAGAGAGCCCAATGTAATTCGTTTGGCGCCAGTGCCATTGTATTGCAGCTACGAAGACATGTACAATTTTGGACAGATTTTGAAAAAAGGAATTCTTGGTTAGCCTTTTATAGTTTTATTATTTGTCTTGAAAGTTTAAAAATATTTTTTTTAAGTCTGCAATTGAGAAGGGTTTGGCTAATGCGAATTTAATACCGTGTTTTTCTTTTTCTTGGTTGCTTATATTCCAACCACTGACTACGACAACTGCCATCTTGCCTTCAAATTTTTCTTTGATAGCATCTGCTAGTTGCCATCCATTCATATCTGGCATACCAATATCTGTTAATACAATGTCATATCTGTTTTTATCAAGATACTCTAAAGCTTTTTTTCCGCTATTTGCCGTGTCACAATTGTGACCTATCAATTCTATCAACTCTGCACCATTTTCTCTTATTGATTCATCATCCTCTACCCACAAAATGTTAAGAATGGACTCTTTATGAGGTATGGTTTCCTTGATCCTGGGTTTTTTATTCTGTATTTCAACATTTACGTGGATTGGAAAAACAAGATTAATTGTTGTGCCTTTGTCTGGTTCTGAAGCCGCAACAAAGATATTTCCTCCATGGTTTTTTATAATACTATATACACCACTCATTCCAAGACCTCTGCCAACATCAAAACCTTTTGTTGTATAAAAAGGTTGAAATATTTTCATTTTGGTTTCTTCATCCATTCCAACACCCGTATCCTTAACCGTCACAAATGCTTCCTCATCCTTTATACTTGTTTCAATGGTTAAAGTACCTCCGTAAGGCATTGCTTCAATACTGTTCTTTAAAACATTATAGAAAGCTGTTTTTAATTCCCCTCCATTGCAACTAACATTGACAGTATCACAATATTTTGTTATGACATTTACAATAAGTCCTTCTTTTTCTAACTGGTCTTTCCACATAGGTCGTAACTGTAAAAGAACTTCACTAATAATAGTATTCAAATTTACAATTTTATACGAGCTACTATTATGTTTAGTATCCCCAAATTGTTGTAAGGTTTTTACCCTACTCGACACATCGGAAATTAATGTCTCAATCGTATTTATATGTTTTTGAGAAGTTGGAGAAAAATTAGATTTGGATTTTATAATTTCAATATTTCCTTGCATTGCTTGAAGAGAGTTGTTAAAATCATGAGCCACAGAAGCAGCCATTTCTCCCATTGCCATTAAACGTTGACTCTCAATGGCGGCTTTCTCTGTTTTTTTGCGTTCAGTGATATCTCTAACAATAGATAAAACTACATTTTCACCTTGTAACTCAAAAAATCTTGAACTAATTTCTACATTTAGTTTTCTTCCTTCTTTTGTCTGATGAATGGATTCAAATGTAGCACTTTCACCAGCTAATAATTTTTGTATGGCCGGAATTGCATTTTTTTTAAAAATCTCTTTGTCATCAAGTTTGTAAGGGGTAATTTTTAAGAATTCTTCTTTAGAGTAACCGTACTTTTCACATGCAACATCGTTTACATTTATAATTAGACCCGGTTTACCCTTTGAATCTAAGCCATGAACAAAAACGGCATCGTTTCCAGAATTAAATATTAATCTAAATTTTTCTTCGCTTTCCTCTGCTCTATTTTTAGCAATAACTAAATCGGCTGTACGCTTTTCTACTGTTTTTTCAAGGTCTTCTTTGACTTTTAAGACTTGTTTTTCTATTTCTTTGCGTTCTGTAATATCTAAACTAATACCTCCTAGCAAAGGATGCTTACCTGGACGGATGATTGTGAATTTTTGAGTTTCGTAACAATGCAATCTACCGTCGAGATGCATCATGCTTTCTTCTATTTTCAAATAGCCTTGTGCGATAGCATCGAGATCATCCACTGTTAGTTTTTCCCCAAATTCATTTGGAAAAACATCTTCCATAGTTTTGCCGAGCCAATCATTAGCCGAAAAAACCTCTTGCATGTATTTGTTAATAAAAAGAGTTCTACCTTCATGATCTTTTAAAAAAACTACCGCTGGTAGATAATCCATAAATAGGGAAAATCGCAATTCGCTTTCTTGTAAAGCAATTTCTGTTTGTTTGCGTTCCGTAATGTCGTTTAAAGAAGTTACTCGTACATCCCTGCCTTTATAGCGCATCATCTTGCCATGTAACACACATGGAAAAGTGGACCCGTCTTTTCTTAAAGCGGTTGCTTCATATGGTTTTTCATTACCCGAAAGCATATTGGCCATAACCATATCTCTGTCTTCCGGAACTATCCATTCGGTTCCATAACGCGTTAAGGCCTCTTCAATAGTATAGCCGAACATTTTTTCGGCAGCCAAATTTTGCTCGATGCAAAGTCCTTTTTCAGAAATAAAAATCGCTTCAAAAGAGGCCTCCGACAATCCTCTATACTTTTCTTGAATTTCTTGAAGATTTTCCTCTGTTTTCTTGTATGCAGTTTCTAAAGACAGTAATTTTTGTTGTAATTCTTGAAACTTTTCCAAGAGAGTTTCAATTCCTTTTTCATGACCATCCATATGATATCCTCTAAAAAACTGGCACTTTAATTTTTTTTGGGGAGTCTTATTAAACTTGCCACTTATAAAAATGTTGATTAATTCCTGATGAGTGATTGGAATTCTAACAAATTTACAAATTAATAATTTAATTTACAAATTATAACTTTATAGATTGGCGAATGTACTATTTGAAATCTTCAATAAAGAGAAATCATTAAACAAAAGAATATCCCTAAAAACTAAGGTTTTATAATTAATACCGAAGGAATATTACTTAGCCAAGTGCTTTGTGAATTGACTAATTTTTTCCAACTATCAAGACTTATAAGCATAATATCTTGTTGGGCTAAGAAATCTTTTTTGATAACACGGTCTTCAATCAGAGCAATTAAATCAGGAGAAACTGTCTCGATAGCATTTATTTTTTCTAAAATAGCAGCGTTATTTTTCATGGAAT
>CAIRNC010000048.1 GCA_903879875.1 uncultured Bacteroidota bacterium | reverse complement strand
CTCAAAATGATTGGCTAAATTTAGTAGTTTATTTTCGTTATTATGCACTAATTCTTGCCATTTTTCAAAACAACTTTTAGAATAAATCCCAAACAAAGGTTCGTAATTTCCTTTGAAAACAGGTAAAATAATTTCAAACCCATTTGTGTTTTGAAGCAGAAAAGAAATAGCTTCTTTGTTTACAAAAGGCATATCACAACTAATAATGAAATTGAATTCCGTTTTGGAATGCTTCAGTGAAGCTAAAATTCCTCCAGCAGGGCCACAGTTTTTTATGGAATCTTGAATCACTTCTAATCCAAATTTTTCATATTCTCGATTGTCTGATACAATTATAATATTGTTCAAAACAAATTGCATTTGCTCGATGATGTACAACACAATTGGTTTGTTATTCAGTAATAATAAACCTTTGTCTTCGCCCATTCTGGAACTTTTCCCGCCCGCAAGAATATAACCGGTAACATTGTTTTTGAGTTGTTTCATGAAGTGAAAATTGATTTTACAGATGCAATTAGTAAAACAACTGCCAATAATTTGCTTAAAAATGTATTTTTAAAAGTGTTAGCGCCATAATAGGAACCTAAAATTCCACCTGTCAAAGCCAAAATTATCATTATAATAATGTCGGTTTTGAATTCAAATCCTTTTGCAAAAATCCCTGCCATTCCGGCTATCGAATTTACAAAAATAAACAATGCCGACACTGCCGCTGTTTTTTTTATGTCTGCCCAATGCAAAAGCAGTATAAGAGGTGTAAGAATAATACCGCCACCAATGCCTATCATCCCTGAAAATAAACCGATAATTGCTCCAATTAAAAGTGCTAAAAAAAGGTTTTGTTTGATTCTAATTTCATTGTTTTTAACGTTAAATCCTAAAAGTTTTATAACCGAAAAAAGCAACAAAACGGCAACTATTTTTTTGTATAAACCAACGTCGACAGTAATCATTCCGCCAATAAATGCCGCGGGAAAAGACGCTATTGCGAAAGGCCAAAATAAATTCCATTTGAAATGGCCTCCTCGATAATATTGGATAAATGCAATTAAGGAAACAAATATATTCAACAATAATGCTATCGGACGCATGGTTTCTGGCGCAAACGAAAAAAACGCCATTAGCGCTAAATAGCCACTCGCTCCACCGTGTCCCACCGATGAATATAAGAATGCTACGACGACTAAAAGCAGGTAAAAAGTAATTGTTACATCCATAATTATTATAAAATCATGCTACACGTCACGAGATCTCCTTTTTTGAAATATTCGCTATTTTCATCTAATGTTATCAAGCAATTTGCTGTTGCAAACGAATTAAGCTTATAACTTTCTTGATTTTCTAAAATACTTACAGCGTTTTCAGAGGTTTTTCCTTTTAGAAAATGAGTAAGACCTGCTTTTTTATAAAAATCATTAGCTAACGGAAGTTGCATTTTTTTGAAATGTTTTTTATATGTAAAATGGTCTATTGCAAGTAGCACATATTCATAAAAACAAGTTAGCGCAGCAGCAGGATTACCTGGAAGTGCAAAAATAAGAGTTTGGTTTACTTTTCCAAAATACAATGGTTTGCCTGGTTTTTGTTTTACTTTATGAAAGATTTTTTCTACACCACATTTTTCTAATGCAGCAGGCACCAAATCATAATCACCCACCGAAACACCTCCTGTAAGAATTAAAATATCAGCATTCAAATGAGTAGTAATAGCATTTTTAATTTCTTCTAACGTATCGTCAACCAGCTCGATTGCTGTGGGTTCGATGTTAATTTGCTGTAACGCAGCGGTCAAACCTATTGCATTCGATTCGTAAATTTTCCCTTCAGAAATGGATTCGCTTTTATTTATGAGTTCTTTCCCAGTCACAATAATACTGACCTTTGGTTTAGAAAAAACAGTCACTTCATTGATGCCAAGTCCTGCCAGAAATGAAATTCCTATAGGGGTGACTAAATCGCCTAACGATAATGCGATTTCGCCTTTTTTTGTTTGCGAACCTTTAGGACGAACATTTGCTCCTCCTGTGATTGCAATATCTTGAATTTGGATTACATTTCCATTTCGGATTACTTTTTCTTGCATAACAACAGCGTCAGCATCAGATGGAATTGGTGCACCAGTGAAAATCTGAAAAGCTTCATTTGTACCTAATGAATTGTTAGAAAAAGTTCCTGCTTGAATTTCGCCAATTACTATAAGTGCACTTTTTTTATCCCAATTTTTAAACGAAAAAGCATATCCATCCATAGCAGATTGATGAAATGGTGGTGAGTCGATAACCGAGAAAACAGGCGCTGCGAGTACAAAACCATTTGCGCTAAGCAAAGGAACTACTTGTGGTTTGTAGGTAGTGCAATGATCAAGAATTTGTTTTTTTGCTTCTGAAACAGCTATCATTTTTTTATTTTTTGAATATAAATTGGTTTACCCACCAATGTTTATCATGCTTCGGTTATTGATCTTTCCAGCATCAATTTTTTTGTAATCACCTCCAAATTGACCGCCCAATGATTCCGCTTTACTGGCTACACATTGCTTAATTAGTGGAATAATATCTTCTGCATTGCGTAATGCGGTTAAGATGTCAGCTTCCCCTTTAGAGAATAAGCAATTCTTCATTTTGCCGTCTGCGGTCAATCGCATTCGGTTGCAATTTCCACAAAACGGGGCGCTCATGGTGCTAATTACGGCAAAAGT
>CAIRNC010000047.1 GCA_903879875.1 uncultured Bacteroidota bacterium | reverse complement strand
CTTCTGCCTGACCAACACCTCCATACTTCAATACAGGATTGAAATCAGGAATTGGATTTTCGATAACTTCTTTTGCTAAATCAATTGAAGGACATCCAATGTTGATTACTGTTTCAGGATTTTCACCCATTTTCAGAACGCGTTCACGAGCATCTTCAGAAGAAACAAGGTGTAAATCAGCCAATTTTGTATTGGCATGCCGCACTTTTTCATCAATATTGCCTGTTACTTCTCCACCTTGAATATGAACCAAAGGAATGTTTTGATAAGCCGCCGCAATTGAGGTTGCAATGGTTTCAAATCGATCGGCAATAGTAATTACAGCGTCGGGTTTTAGATTAAAAAAAACGGTAGAAAGTTCCATTACAGCAAGACCAGTAGTTTTTGCCATCGCAATTGGATTTTCACCTTCAAGCACCATAAATACTTTTTCATTAATAGTAAATCCGTCTTTTTCTATATTATCGGCGGCTTTTCCATAACGGTCTAATAATAAGGAGCCAGCAACAACCAATTGTAATTCTAAATCAGGATGCATTTGAATCGCTCTTAGTGCTGATTTTATGCGGCTGTAAGAGGCTCTAGCCGTTATTACTACTGCTATTTTGCGTTTGGTATTCATGCTATATCTTCTTCATTTAAAAAATCCCATTTGGATTTAGCCATTAATAATTTTTTCCCAATTACATTTTCAAAATTACTAGCTAAAATACCCTGATTTTTAGGTTTCTTGGCTTCTAAATCTTCAAAAGTGAGGATGTGATTTTCTGGTAAATCTTTGTTCACAGCCAATGATTTTTCGAAAATTTGCTTCAAATCAGTAAAACCAACATTATTAGTTTTATCGATTGGATTATTGATTGCTTTTGCAATATTTCTAATGGCACTTACCAAATCTTTGGTTTCTTGAATGGTCAACGAGGATTTGGCATCTGGTCCAAAAAGTTGTCGGTCAAAAACGACATGAAATTCTAAAATGCTAGCTCCTAAAGCGGTGGCAGCAATACAAGTTTCCATTTTTGCCGAATGATCCGAAAAACCAACGGGAACTTGGTAGCGTTTTTGTAATTCTTGAATTACATTCAATCCGTATTGTTCGGGTAGAGTAGGATAGGAGGTAGTGCATTGCAAAATAGAAAATTCAATATTTCTTTCCTTTAAAAATGCTACCGTTTTATCTAATTCTTCAAAAGAGCTCATGCCTGATGAAAGAATTATTGACTTTTTTGTTTTTGCAATTTTTTCTAAAAGTAAAAAATTATTGACTTCGCCAGAGCCAATTTTATATTGATTCACACCCACTTCTTCTAGCCAATCAACGGCCAAATTGCTAAAGGGCGAACATAAAAAATCGATTTCTAAAGCATCGCAATGCGCTTTTATATCTTTCCATTGTTGTAAAGAAAAACCCATTCGTTTCCAATAATCAAAACGGGTAGCATCTTCTTTTGAAAATGAAATTCTAAAAGGTTCAAAAGCGCTACTTTCAGCTTCTGCAATATGCATTTGAAATTTTATGGCATCTACTCCAGTTGTGGCAAGCGCATCAATATAGGAATATAAAATGCCCAAACTGCCTTCGTGAGCTTGACCAATTTCTGCAACGATATAGGGTGTCTTCGTTTTTACCATTTCATTTAAATGAAAGCAATTTTGCTTAAAACAAAAATACTTATTTTAATGAAGAATTAAAGTTTTTGTTGGATATAAAAAGCAACTTACTACAAAAATGCAGTTCAGTCATATAGTAAAATGATATTCCGTCACTTCTATTCTTCTTTCTGGCATCTATATAAACATTAAAAAAAGCGTGAGATTTTAATTACTCACGCTTTTTATGCCCGATTTTTTTGTTATTTTGGTTTAGCTTAAACCTACAATTTTACCGTCATTGTCAATATCCATGTGCTCTGATGCTGGAACAACGGGTAAGCCAGGCATGCGCATCATATCGCCAAGAATAGGAATGATAAATCCGGCTCCTGCGGCAAATTCAAATTCTCTAACGTTGATAGTAAATCCTTTTGGACGTCCAATTACGGTTTCTTTGTCAGACAATGATTTTTGTGTTTTCGCCATACAAATAGGCAGTTTGTCGTAGCCTAATTCTTTTATCATTCGCAATTGTCCATTTGCTTTAGACGAATATTCAACGCTTTCAGCTCCATAAATTTCGGTTGCAATAGTATTGATTTTGTCTTCCACACTCAAGTTCCAATCGTACAATGGTTTGAAATGGTTAGAGCCACTTTCTACAACATCCAAAACGGCTTGTGCCAATGCTTTTGTTCCTTCGCCACCTTGGGCAAATCCATAAGAAACAATGGCTTTTACATTCAATTTAGCACATTCTGATTGTACATAATTTACTTCTTCGTCAGAGTCAGTAGGGAAATTATTGATAGCAACAACAGGAGTAATGCCAAATTTTTTGCAGTTTTCGATATGCTTTTCAAGATTTTGAAACCCTTTGGTTATCCGTTCCATACTTGGGGTGTTGTATTCTTCTTTTTTGGCTCCACCATGATGACGCAACGCTCTGATGGTAGCAACCAAAACAATTGCTTTTGGTGCAATTCCAGCATAGCCACATTTGATATTCATGAATTTTTCGGCACCCAAATCGGCACCAAAACCAGCTTCTGTAACTACAAAATCGCCCAATGACATTCCCATTTTGGTGGCCAATATAGTATTTGTTCCTTGAGCAATATTAGCAAAAGGACCTCCGTGCAAAATTGCAGGATTGCCTTCTAATGTTTGAACTAAATTGGGTTTAATTGCATCTTTCAATAAGATTGCCATTGCACCTTGGGCTTTTAAATCACGTGCATAAAT
>CAIRNC010000046.1 GCA_903879875.1 uncultured Bacteroidota bacterium | reverse complement strand
GGTCGCAAAGTTTTTCGCAAAGACATCTTTTATTATAAGTAAGACTGTTAATCATTTTAATTAATTTGAATGTGGAATGGTGTAATTATTTGATAAAGTAAATCATCGCTCCTTCATCATTGCGAACTTTGCGTTTTTTACTTTGCGCGCTTTGCGTGTAATCTTTTTCATAAAAGCTCAAAATCACGCAGAGGTCGCAAAGTTTTTCGCAAAGACATCTTTTATTATAAGTATGACTGTTAATCATTTTAATTAATTTGAATTTTGAATTTCATTACCTGAACACAAATCCCCTGAACACTGAATACTGAATTTCTGAACACTGACCACTATACAAATTGAATCGGCAACCGCAAAATCACCTTTGTACCCGCCGATTGATTGTTTTCTTTTAATTCTATAATTTCAATATTGGCGAGTTGTGCGGTGGTTTCTTCCATAATTTGCAAACGCTTTTTGGTGATTTCCAATGCCATTGATTGGTGTGCCGTAACCGAATTTTCTTTCATCAATTTGGATTCAGTCAAGCCAATGCCGTCGTCGGTGATGCTGCAAATCAATTGTTTGTTTTCGACATCAAAGTGCACTTCGATAAAACCGTTACCCTCTTTGGGCACCAGTCCGTGGAGAATGGCATTTTCTACAAAAGGCTGCACGAGCAAAGGCGGAATGCCCATATTGAATTCCACATTTTCGGACGAATGGATTAAAAACGTAAACTTGTTGTGAAAACGCAATTGCTCCAGCTCCAAATAATTTTGCAGACTTTCAATTTCTTTGTCAATCGGAATGAGTGAACCTTTGGAATATTCCAACGTCAATCGCATCAATTTAGAAAATTTAGACAAATATTTCAACGCCGAATCGGTGCCATTCTGTACAATAAAACTCGAAATTGAACTCAAACAATTGAACACAAAATGCGGATTCATTTGCAAATGCAAAGCTTTTTGTTCGTATTCGGCCACTTCTTTTTGCAAAGTCAATCGCTTTTTAATTTGCATTCGGTTGTAAATAACGAGCAACAAACCGAGGAGCAATACCGCTGCAATGAGCATGAAAATGGTAAGTTGCGTTTTGCGTTTGGATTCACTTTCCAAAAATTTAGCCTTCGATTTGTATTCAGATTCCATTTCCAATCGTAACATTTTTTTATTGTTTTCTTGATTGGCAATGCTGTCGCGAGCCACCACATAATTTTTGTAATGTTCCAAAGCCAGTTGGGGTTTATTTTGAATGGAATACAACTCACTTAAAAGTTTTTCGGAATGAAATTGTTGGTCTAAAACCCCAATTTCTTTAGCATAAACCAATGATTTTAATGCAAATTCAACCGCTTGGTCGTATTTTTTTTGATTGGAATAGAGGTTTCCGAGGTTATACAACACTAACGAAGCGCCAAATTTGTTTTGCAATGCTTCATACATAAGTAACGATTGGTTGTAATAGTTTTCGGCTTTGAGTATCTCCTTTTCTTTGTTGTAAAAATCGCCTAAATAATTGTTCAATAAGGCAAAACCACGTTTGTTGTCATTGTTTTTAAATAATTTTTCTGCTCTTTGATAGTGGGCTAAAGCCGCATTTTTGTTGCCTTGTTCAGCATAAATTACACCCATATTGGTTAAAGTCGTTGCTGCCGACTGCTCGCCAATTTGCAACTGAATATCAAGTGCTTTTTTGAAATAATGTAACGCTAAAGAATAGTTTTGTTGCGATTTATATACGATTCCAATATTGTTGTAAGCCTTGCAAATATTCGCTTTCTGATTGATTTCGATATAAATTTTCAAAGCTTTTTGGTACATTTCCAACGCATTGTAATAAATACTTTGTTGCGAAAAAACAATGCCTTGACTGGCATAAGCACGAGCCAAACCGTGTTTAATTCTTTTTTCGTCTATTTCGGAATCAGTAGCAAGTAATTTTTCAAAAAGAGCTTGGGCTTTTTCAAAATTCAGGTTAGCAGTCTTGTAATTTCCCAAAATGATTTGAGCATTCCCAAAATTCAAAAACACATTGGCTTGACCAAAATCGTATTTGATTTTTTGGGTCAAAATTTGCGCTTGGGTAGCATACCAATGGGTAGAATCGGGATTGGATTCTTTGAATTTATCCGCAATAGCATTGAGAACATTGACTTTAGCAGAATCTGTTTTAGCAAAGGGCAACACTCTTTTTAAACTATCAATAGGCGCTTTTTGTGCCATTCCAAACACGGAAAACAACAAAAAAAGGAGCTGCATTATAAACTGTTTTTTCACAATAGTACATTTTAAATTCCTAACAAATATAGTTGGAGAAATCTACAAAAAAATAAGGAATTAGCAGCGTCGTATTGCGAGTTATTATTTGGTGGCAGTTGGTTTATTATTTGTAAAACTGACTTATATCGGGCTGGATTTTACTTGTAGTACTTCTTTTAGAATGCAATCAAATAATAAAAAATAGTTAAAAAAATCAAAACTAATAGTATTGCTATTACATTTGCACAAAATACAATTAAATGGAAGCCGTTTTAGCCAATTTTAAAATTCAAGTAAGTGAAAAAATTTATGTCAAAGACCCTGAAAGTTCGGTTTTAGGGAAAAAGATTATAAAAGAAAGTATATTATTAATCGATGAAATAGAGATCGGAAGAGCGTCGTGTAGGGAAAGAGTGTGCCTCTATGTGTAGATCTCGGTGGTCGCCGTATCATT
>CAIRNC010000045.1 GCA_903879875.1 uncultured Bacteroidota bacterium | reverse complement strand
GTAATTTTTGCAAAATAAACACCATTAGTTAATTGAGAAGCATTTACTGAAGTACCTTTAGTATTTACAACTACTTTTCCTAAAACATCCATAATTTGGATAGCATCGATTGCAGTTCCGTTAGCAGATACAAAGTTCCAAACATTTGAAGTTGGATTTGGATATACGCTAAAGTTAGATGTACCGAATGTATTTACTCCTAAACTTTGGAAATTATAACTAGCTCCGTTTGCTCCTGTTCTTGTGAAAGTAATATCATAAGATCCAGCAGGAATAGAAATATTATTACCGTTTGTAGCTGTAGCATCTCCAGAAGGGTAAGAAGCTGCAGATGGTGCAACTGAGCCATAAGCTGTTGCCCAAGCATGATTTACTCTAAATTTCAATCCTGTATCAGCTGTGAAAACTTGATTAAGAGCTGTGTAAACATTTCCATCTGTAGTTGTCATATCTACATCACCATTCCAACCGTTGAAATCTCCAACAAGAGAAATCAATAAATGGTCAAATGAATAAGCTCCAGTAGTTTTATTAAAGTTAACATTGAAAGTATCAGCAACTACAGGAATTAAAGCCCCTGTTTGTGTTCCTATTCCTGCTGGGAAACCTGCGCTTGACCATTGGTTTGTAGTTAAATCTTCTACAAATTTAACGTTACCTGCTGTAAAGTCAACTGCTCCTTTAGTATAAACTACACCATCAGTTGTTGACATCGTAACATCAGCAGCAAGAGCCGTTCCTGTAATTTTAACTACTGGATTTGGAACACTTGTCAAAGTAAAGTTGTAAGCCAAAGTACTTCTGTTGAAAGTAATTGTATAAGTTCCTGCTGGTACAGCAATATCTGTAGCTCCAGTAGCTGTTCCTGTTCCTGACGGAAATCCAGATGGATTAGTAGTAGAACCAAAATTAAAGTTCCAACTGTGGTTATCTCTGAATTTTAAAGCTGTATCAGAAGCGAAAACTTGACCAACGATAGTATAATTTACACCATCTGTTGAAGTCATATCAACATCTCCACCCCAACCATTGAATCCTCCAATAATAGAAACTACTGTTGGTTGAAAAGAATAATCACCTGTATTTCTGTAGAAATATACATAATAAGTTCCTGCTGGAACTGGAATTAATGCACCTGTTTGAGTTCCTGTTCCATCAGGGAAAGCAGTACTTGACCATTGGTTTGTAGAAGCATCTTGGATGAATTTAGCCGTACCTGTTTCAAAAGTAACACTTTCTTTGGCATAAGCTGTTCCATCAGCTGTTGATAATGTAATATCAGAAGCACCTACAGCTGTACCAGTCATTTTAATCGCTGGATTTGGGTTTACCCCTGGCACAAAGCTATACGCTTTAGTAGTGTAATTAAATGTTACATCCCAAAAACCAGGTGTACAAAAGATATCAGTTCCAGGAACTGCCGCAACTCCAGAAGGGAATCCAGGAGCAGGAGTGTTAGCATCATAACCTGCAGCTGTAGCCCATGTTCCTTCAGTAAATTTTACTGCAGAAGTTGCTCCTCCAGAACCTACAATTTCAAGACCTGTTTTAGTAAAAACAATATTGTCTGTAGTGTTTAAGGTTACCATACCTCCTTCAGTCCAACCACCAACGCCTGAACCTGTAAGTTTTATTGATTGGGCATTCATTCCGAAGCCAAACAACAAAGCCATAATTAAATAATGTAATTTTGTTTTCATAATAATTTAAATTTTTAAGTTATAAAGCGTAAATATACTAAAATTAGTATTGTAAAAAAACGGATTACATAAAAATAATTATCGAAAACGTTGTAGTTGATAACTTTAGCGCAATCGATTTCTTAATTCCTCTAAAAAAAGATTATAAATTAAAAAATTTATCTTTCCGTACTAAAAAATTGTTACGTTTCAGATTATGCCTTGTTGTGGATATGTTGTAGGTTTTATTTAATGTTGTTGTAGAGATGTTGTGGCGATTTTATTATCAAAAAAATATTTAAAAAGAGTTCAAAATAAAAATTTATTCTTCTAAAAGCCTTTATTCGTATAGATTTTTATTAATAAATACATTGGAATCATGATAAAAAGTCTAAATGAAATGCAATAAAAAAGCCGTTTCAAAATTATATTTAGAAACGGCTTCTTTTTTAATGTAATTATAAAATTAATTATTGTTTAACTAACTTCATTGTTTTTTCGTTATTGTAAACATCTGTAGCTTTAACTAAATAAACTCCATTTGACAAATCATCACTATCAAACTGAAATGAATCGGAATGCAACCCAAGATACGTTTTCACCAACTGACCAGTTAATGTATATATTTGAACTTTAGTTGTGTTGGTATTAATCACAAAATAATTGGATGTTGGATTTGGATACAAACTTACCATTGCCATCGTTTCAAAATTATTAGTTCCTAATGAGGATGGTTTGTTTCCATAAACTCTAAATCCACCCGCTTCAATACTTATTTGTGCTGTAGTTGATGTAACATCTAGTGTCGAATTGTCCATTAAATTATACCAAGTTCCTGTGTAAGGAAAATCAGGTGTAACATTTTGGGTATAAACATTGAAATTTGAAAGTACTACTACATTTTTCAATTGAGTTGTTGGAATATTATCGTCCCATATAAAAACCCTTGGCGTCAACGTTGTTCCTGAATTGATAGAATAACTGCCTTTGAATACGGCATCCGACTTTTTTAAATCAATCATTTTTGACCAATTGGAGTAAATTTTACTCCTGTTTACATCGGCAAGCCAATTGTTTGTCCAATGCAATTGAGGTTTAGTGTCTAATTTACAATCTCCCGAAGTTGCATCAGAGTCGGTATTAACTGTTCCATTGTTACAGGTAAAAATAGAGGCGCTGTCACCTAAATCAGCAAAATGCCAAATCATTTTGGGGCCAGGAACTAAAAGGGATACAGCACCAATAGCAGACATTCTTGTTAAAGCATTAGTTAGCGTTTTAACATTGTGAGATGAGTTAGTACTATTACCGTAAGTTACAGCGCTGTACATTATTCGTTCTTTATCGTGACTTTCTGGATATCCAATAACTCTTTTGGCAGAAAAACCATGAGCGGTATTTCCCATTCTTGAGATGTCATTGTTTGAATTATAACCCATTATTAATTGACTGTAAGAAGAAGTCATTTCGCCCCACATCATTACACCTTTACTTGGTGTTTCATTAATTCTGTAATTCGCCCATTGTTGTTCTTCGTTATCTGCGCCAAGATGTTCAAAAATAACATAATGGGTACCGTCTAAAGCCCAAGAATAATCCGCATATTCTTTAAGCACATCTACTCTATCTTGTTGATAAGAGTTAGTACATGCATCACTACCTGTACAATTTTGAGTAAATCCTTTGGTCAAATCCCAACGGAAACCATCAATTTTAAATTCTTGAATCCATTGTTTTATTACTCTTTTCACATAATATTTTGTGTAAGCTGATTGGTGATTAAAATCACTTCCAACACTATAACTATGTGTTGCAGTTACGTTAAAATAAGGATTGTCGGAGGCAGGACTCCCCCAACCGTCTCCATCTGGGTCGGACATCCACATTCTATCCATTGGATTTCTACCGAAAGCATGGTTTAAAGCCACGTCTAAAATAACTGCAATTCCATTTTGATGACACAAATCAATAAATTCTTTTAGCTTAGAAGCGGTTCCATAGGCTTTGTCTAAAGCCATGTGGAAAGAAGTGTTATAACCCCAACTCTCTGTACCGTCAAATTCCATAATAGGCATTAATTGAATGGCATTTATTTTTAAATTTTTAAAATAATCGATTCTGTCAATCAAATTCTGAAAGCTTCTGTTGTTATCAAAATCACGAACTAATACTTCATAAACTACCAAATTGTCTTTTTCTGGTTTTACAAAATTGGTAGTAGCAGAACTCCATACATAAGGTGTTTGACCTGTTTGTAACACAGTAACTTCACGTTCTTGTCCAACTGGATAAGGCGGTAAATTTGGATAATTCCCTGGTGGATTCCATTGGTCATCAAAAGGCGAAAGCACAAGTGTAGAATAGGGATCAGCTGTTTTTACTAAAGCTGGCGAATTAGTAGTTGGTGTTTGATCAACAACCCAATATTGATAGGAATTTATAGCTCCTGAAGTCAAACCAGTTAATTCCAACCAAAATTTACCAGTGGTTGGGTCTTTCTTCATCGCATACGGTGTAGTCGGCTGCCAATTGTTAAAACTTCCCGCAACATAAACAAAATCTTTGCCTGGAGCTGTTAAAACCAAAGTGGCTTTTGTAGGGTCGGATGAATTGTAATTAATTCCATCTTCTACATTCACGGGTAATGCCGCTGAAATAGTTCCCGGATTTACAATAACGGCAAACTTTCTGGAAAACGTGGTAGCGCCCTGTGTAATTTGCAAATCATAACTTTTATTAAAAGTAATGTTAGTATCTGTGTACGAATAAATAACTCCTGAATAGGTATTGATACTTAATCCATTAGCTAATAAATTATAGGATGCTGTTCCACCAGTATTATTTGCAGTAATAGATAAATTAGAACCAGAGCTAATAATCGAAGTACTGTTTTGAACTGGGGCTGTAAGTGTAGCTTGGAAAGCTCCCACATTAATAAAAGTGTCTGACGATGAATTTTTTAATGTTCCTAAATCATTCCTTATAACCAAACAGATTTGAGTAATAGAACTTGTAGTAGGGACACCAAAATAGGTAAACAAATCTTGAGGTAATGGATTCTGTAAGGTTAAAGAGTATGTTGTTGAACCCGTTTGAACAAATGCAGGCTGGGTAGTATTATTTCCCCAAGAGCCTTTAACTTGTTGCCATGTTTGTCCATTTACAGTTACTCCAATATGCGCATATAAAATGCCTGTATAGTTTGCTAAAGGCGTCCCCGTTTTGTTGAAATTAATAACAACACCTGTAGTAGTCGCTTCAAACGTAGTCGGGGAAGTAGTTACTTGCGCATTTAGAAAGAACGGAAATAAAACTAAAAATGTTAAAAGTACTTTTTTCATATTGATTTTTGAATTTGTATTCAAGTCCTTTCAAACTTAAAAAATTGAATTAATAAGGAATTTAATTGGTAATTAATCTTAGGTTATAAATTGCTGAATTTCTAACATCAAGAACAACTGTATAATTTCCTGCTGCAATAGTAAAAGCGCCACCTCCAACTTTAATTTTGTTTTTAACCTGAGCATTTACATTTGGAGAGGTAACAAGTGCTGAAGAATTATCAAATCCAAAAAAATCTGGAGAAGATCCTGGTGAGTATAAAGCACCATCTTTCAACTGAATTTTCATAAGTCCTTGAACCAAACTTACATTAGTATTGGTATACATTCTATAATAAGGAGAAGCTGGATTAGAATCAAAATCCAAATATTTTACTGTATTTCCGGTAGCACCTCCTCTTAAAGCAAATCTTCTTTTGATTATAGTAAATTTATTTGCTTCTGAAGCCGAATTCAAATTGGCAGTAATGTAATAGGTTCCTGGCCCAGATGTTGCTGGTTGTGAAGCAATGTATGGAACAGTAATGTTATTTGGAGCTGTTAAACTTGTAATATTTACTAAACTTCCTGCAGAACCTCCTAAACCATATAGATTCAAATTAGTATCTTTTGGATTAGCCAGTTTGAATTGAGGATCATTAATATTCATCCATACAAAACCACTGTACTTTTCGTCTTTTGCTGGAGAAAAAAGCAAAGGTGAATTTGAAGTTCCTGTAAGGTTTACATCCCAATCTGCATAAGTACTTGCAGCTCCAAAATTACCAACTACAAAAATTTTAGGGGTTTCTGCAATTGGATCGTAGGTGTTAGAAGTGAAAGTAACTTCTTGAGAATAAGTCTTAACTCCATTTGATGAAGTTGCTAATTGAGCCGATGGTTGACCAAAAACTCTCATTTTAAAAGACCCACTATCTCCAATAGTAGTACCAGCGGCAATCAATTTTCCATTTAAAACAGAGGCAGAAAAAGTAGTTTCATGAACAGTGTTTGAATTCTCATTAAATGTTCCCAATGGAATTACTTGTGGTGCATCAAAGTTGTCAGAAGTTTTAACAATTTGCAACATATAAATTACTGAAGCAGAATAACCAAAATCAGAAGACGACCATTTTACTGTCATTGCAGGTTCCGTAAATAAATTAGCATTTAGTGTAACTGCTGTGCCATCTGTTGGAGCTATAATCTTTGAATCGATTTTTAAAGAAGCCGATGGATTTGAAAACTCTTTATCACAAGATTGAAGCATTATCAAACTTAAAATAAAAACGGTATTTAAAAGTATTTTTTTCATAATTATTGAAATTTTTAATTTGCCATTTAAAAGATTAAATAGCATATTGAATTAATATCCAGGATTTTGAGTCAATAAAACGTTTGATTTCAATTCTTTATTTGGAATAGGATAAATAAGTAAATAATCTGCAACTGGATTTCCTACTTGAGTTCCACCTTTCCATTCCCAATTGTAATCACTTTGATATTTTCCAAGTCGAATTAAATCTTGACGTCTATGACCTTCCCAATACAACTCTTTGGCTCTTTCTTTCATGATAAAAGTTGCTGGTTCACCTACATCAGAAAGTGTTATTGTAGCTACTCCTCCTCTTGTTCTTAGAATATTGATATAATCAATGGCAGTAGTTGTACTACCTTGGCCATTTACCAATGCTAATTCTGCATACATTAAATAAGCGTCTCCCATTCTAAATAAAGGGAAATCCGTGTCAGGGAAATCGGTACTTTGTCCATTTGTACCGTCCGCTTTCTTATTAGAAAATTTGATTAATTTTTTTCCTTGAGTAAAATCGCTATAATTATTGATTGAAGCAGGATCGGTATTTCCCGGAACATATTTTACACGAGCATCCGTTCCTACAGTTTCAGTAAATTCTTTTCGAGTTCTAAATCCTTGCCATCCATTTACAATTCCAAGAGTGGTTGCAGTAGCATTGTCACATCCTCCATGAATTAAAAAGGTAGTACCTCCCCATGTTTTAGTATGCAATCCATCAAATGTTATTGGGAAAATAATTTCATTTTGTGCTCCATTGATATCATTATCAGCTTTAAACAAATTAGCATAAGGAATTTGTGCAATACCATATCCAGAACCAATAACTTGATTTACTGCAGCTAAAGCATCTGCACTTCTATCAACACCTGTATATACTTTTGAATTGATTAACAATTTTGATTTTAACATCCAAGCTGCCGCTTTATCTGCTCTTCCATATTCATTTGCTTTTGGCGCAATCAAGTCAGTATCAATTGCATTTAATTCATCTAAAATGTAATTGAATACAAAAGTTCGGGTTTGCATAGGAGGAGGTGTTCCTAACAATTCTGCATCTGTTCCATAAGGCAATCTTCCAAAAATATCAATTCCATGATAGTAAGATAATGCTCTTAGAAAACGAACTTCAGCTCTATAT
>CAIRNC010000044.1 GCA_903879875.1 uncultured Bacteroidota bacterium | reverse complement strand
TATGAATGCAATTTCTCTCATCAAAGGCTAAAATATAAAATATGACGCAATTATCAATAAATACAACACAAAATGTGACTATTAATTTTACTACTGCTTCGGTAGGCGAAAGATTATTAGCCGTATTAACCGATTTCCTTATTCAAACTGCTTATTTTATCGTGGTTCTTTGGGTGTTTTTTTACTATTTGGGTATAGGTGATTTAATTCATGGCTGGGATTATTGGTCTAAGGCTGCGATATATATATTGTTTTTTTTCCCCTTAATGTTCTACACCCTTTTACAAGAAAGTATTTTTGAAGGGCAAACTTTCGGTAAACGATTATTGAAAATAAAAGTGGTGAAAATTGACGGCTATCAAGCCAGCTTTGGCGATTACATCATTCGATGGTTGTTCCGTTTGATTGATGTCATGTTTGCTAGCGGTGTTGTAGGTTTAATAGCTATTGTAACCACAAAACAATCCCAACGATTGGGTGATTTGGCGGCGGGTACATCAGTAATTACATTAAAAAGTAAGGTAACTATCAACAGCACCATCCTACAAGAAATTGACGACGAATATGTGCCAACTTATGCTTTGGTCATTAAACTTTCTGACAATGATATCCGAATTATTAAAGAAAATTTTGATGACGCCAAAAAGAACAAAGACTTTGAGAAAATTCATAAGATCCGATTAAAAATTGAAGCTGTAACAGGCATCAAAAATCAATCAGGCAATTCCCAAGATTTTATCAACACCATCTTGAAAGACTATAATTTTTTTACTCGGAATATGTGATTTATCTCTATTAAATATAGTTGTACAAAAAAACCGAAAACAGTGATAAAGTTTCTGTTTCCGGGTTTTGTTTTATTGGTTGCAACTAAATTATATTGATTTTCCAATTTCAGAAAATAAAACATTAAAATCATCATAAATCGTTTAGACAATTTATAATTCAGTACTAATATTAAGATTTATCTTCCTATTACAAATCAAAGTAGTAATCCTATAAACGAAGCTTATTTATTCCTAATTTTTTATGTCTCTTGCTAAAAGTGTGTTTTTAAGTAGCATTGCAATTGTCATTGGACCAACACCACCGGGAACTGGGGTAATAAAAGAGGCTTTTTTGCTAACATTTTCAAAATCTACATCACCTACAATGGAGTAGCCTTTCACGGATTCAGGATTGGCTACACGAGTAATACCAACATCTATAACTACAACACCTTCTTTAACCATATCAGCTTTTAGATAATTAGGTACTCCAAGTGCAATAATTATAATATCTGCTTGGAGCGTAATTTCAGAAATATTTGGCGTATAACTGTGTACAAGGGTAACGGTTGAATTTCCAGGATAGTCTTTTCGGCCCATTAAAATACTTATTGGTCGTCCTACTATGTGACTGCGACCAATAACTACGGTATGTTTACCGTTTGTTTCGATTTTGTATCGTTTTAGCAATTCTAAAATTCCGAATGGTGTTGCAGGGATAAAAGTGGTCATATCGAGTGCCATTTTTCCAAAATTTTCAGGATGAAAACCATCAACATCTTTACTAGGATCAATTGCCATCAGTACTTTTTGAGTATCTATATGTTTAGGTAAAGGTAACTGAACAATAAATCCATCAATTGTGTCATCTTCGTTTAGCTGTTGTATTTTATTTAACAACTCCGATTCAAGAGTATCGCTAGGCAATTGTATTAAAGTAGATTCAAAACCCACCTTTTCGCAAGATTTTACTTTGCTCCCGACATAAGTGAGAC
Organism: uncultured Bacteroidota bacterium; assembly: GCA_903879875.1. GTDB lineage: Bacteria > Bacteroidota > Bacteroidia > Flavobacteriales > Flavobacteriaceae > Flavobacterium. The sequence continues at coordinate 4,495 of CAIRNC010000044.1, read as the reverse complement.
TTGCTCCATCATTCCCCACTAAAACTGCTGCTAAATGAGGAACTTTTTCCTGATTCTTTTTCATTACTTCAACAGCAATGGCGATTTCATTTTTAATGTCATCTGATACTTTTTTTCCGTCTAATAATTGCATTTTTCAAGATTTTAGAATAAGCTAATAGCGCTATAATTATTTATTAGTTAAAGGTAAAAAAATAAGGTTTAAAATTAAAAAATTTTAAACCTTAAATTATTATTTCATCCCACCCATCATTTTCATCATATTTTTACCGCCCGGGCCTTGCATCATTTTCATCATTTTGCTCATTTGATCAAATTGTTTCATCAATTGATTGACTTCTTCAATTTTTCGACCGGAGCCTTTCGCGATTCTCGTTTTTCGTTTTACATCAATAATCGAAGGTTTTTTTCTTTCTACAGGTGTCATAGAGTGAATTATTGCTTCTATATGTTTGAAAGCATCATCTTGAATTTCGATATCTTTCATGGCTTTTGAAGCACCAGGTATCATCCCAATCAAGTCCTTCATATTTCCCATTTTCTTTACTTGTTGAATTTGAGTAAGAAAATCATCAAAACCAAACTCATTTTTGGCAATTTTCTTTTGTAATTTTCTTGCTTCAACTTCGTCAAACTGTTCTTGAGCTCTTTCAACCAAGGAAACAACGTCACCCATTCCGAGTATACGTTCCGCCATACGAACAGGATAGAATACATCAATAGCATCCATTTTTTCGCCTGTTCCTACAAATTTAATTGGCTTATTTACAACCGATTTAATTGAAATCGCAGCTCCACCACGAGTATCTCCGTCTAATTTAGTTAGAATTACACCGTCAAAATTCAAGATGTCATTGAAAGCTTTTGCCGTGTTTACAGCATCTTGACCGGTCATCGCATCAACTACGAATAAGGTTTCTTGTGGTTGAATAGCTTGATGCACGCGAGCAATTTCGTCCATCATCGCAGCATCGACAGCCAAACGTCCAGCAGTATCGATAATGACAACATTAAAACCATTTGCTTTTGCGTGTTTAATAGCATTTTGGGCTATTTCAACAGGATTTTTATTTTCTGGTTCTGAATATACTTCAACACCAATAGCATCTCCAACAACATACAATTGTTGAATAGCAGCAGGGCGATAAATATCACAAGCCACTAATAAAGGTTTTTTATTTTTTTTGGTTTGTAAAAAATTAGCCAATTTCCCTGAAAATGTAGTTTTTCCAGAACCTTGTAAACCAGACATTAATATAACGGTTGGATTTCCAGAAAGGTTAATTCCTGCAACATCGCCACCCATTAATTCGGTCAATTCGTCTTTGACTAATTTAACTAATAATTGTCCGGGTTGTAGCGTTGTTAAAACGTTTTGACCAATTGCTTTTTCTTTTACTTTGGTAGTAAATTCTTTTGCAATTTTAAAGTTAACATCGGCGTCAAGTAAGGCTCTACGTACTTCTTTTAAAGTTTCTGCTACGTTTACTTCGGTTATTTTTCCGTGTCCTTTTAATACATGAAAGGCTTTGTCTAATTTATCACTTAAATTACTGAACATGATTTTCTATTTATTGAAGTGCAAATATAAACTAAATCATAGTTTTTTGAACAAAATATGATGAAAAAATGGGCTAGTTTTGCGTCAACTAAAACTTTCTTGCAGGCTTTAAAATTCTCGTTTTATTTTTAAAATCCTTCAAAAACGCCTAATCCAAATAGGGCAAAATCATATTTTACAGGGTCATTTGGGTCTAATAATCGTAAGGAACTATCCAGTTCAGCTAGGGCTTTGCCATCATTTTGTTTTCGATTGAGCAAACCTAGTTTCCGAGCTACATTTCCCGAATGTACATCGAGTGGACAAGATAATTTTGAAGGAGTAATGTTTTTCCAGATGCCTAAATCGACTCCTTTTTGATCTTGACGAATCATCCATCTCAGGTACATGTTGATGCGTTTTGCTGCCGAGTTGTTATTGGGGTCGGAAATGTGTTTTTCAGTTCGTTGCAAATGGTTTATTTCAAAAAAATTGGATTTTAAGACTGAAATACTATTTTGTAAGCAATGGGTTTCTTGGTTTTTTACAAATACTTGTTCTAAACCTTCGTGGTGTTTATAAATGTGCTGTAATCCTTTTATAAAACTGCAAAAATCGGTTCCGTTGAAGGTTCTGTGTACAAATTGATTTAATTTTTCTAATTGGATTTCGTTGTGTGACATTACAAAATCGAATGGGGAATTTCCAATCATATCCATCATTCGATGTGCATTTTTAATAATCATTTTTCGATTTCCCCATGCAATGGTTGCGGCTAAAAACCCTGCTATTTCAATGTCTTCTTTATTTGAAAACAGATGTGGAATTTGAACAGGATCACTTTCTATAAAGTTTGGATTGTTGTATAATACTACTTTTTCGTCTAAAAAATCTTTGAGTTCTGTATTAATCATTTGTTACTTTTTTAGAATAAAAGCCGTCTTCTAATTTACCGGTTCTGAGCTGTGGAATTATTTTTAATTTTCTTTTGAAACGGTTGATTATTCCTACATTGGTACAGGGGAGAGAACCATTTGCAGTTCCGTAAAAGAAAAAATTATTTTTAGGCGAATAAAATTCTAAATTATCCACTTGATATTTCACAAAAGAAATGTTTTCGTATTTTGAATTTTGTTCTGGAATTAGTAATTGTGTAAAGTTTATTTTATCTGTTTGTTGATTGAGTTTGTTAGCAGTTAAGTTTTTTAAATCAACAATATAGTTCGTAATTAAAGGAAGTAAAACGGCTACTAAAAGTAAAGCGAGAAAAGTGTTTGCGTGTATTTTTAGTCGGTTGAAAATATCAGAAAGAAGTATAGTTGCTAAAAATAGAAAGGCTGCTAAAAAAAATCGGAATTGCGGTGAAACTATGAACACAATTATAAAGAAAAAAAGGAGGGTAACATAAAGTAATTTGTAGTAATAATTGGACTGCATTTTTTTTGTAAATGGTGTAATCAAAAAAAGTAAAATGATTCCTTTATTAAAAATACTATTAATTCCTTTGAACTGAATCCAAAGTTTAAATTTGTACATTAATGATAAAATTTTATAGTTTTTTACTGCTAAAAACTCATGGTTTTTGATCATATTATTGAGGTTGTTGACTAATTTTGAAGGCACCAACCAATCGCAATCAATCGCAAGAATATCAAAAGGGAATAAGAGATATCCTGTTAGAATATAATTTTTTAAAGCCCATAATGTGAATGTGAATACACTTGAAAAGACGAAAAATACCAATCCTTTTTTTTCTTTGTAAAACAGAAATAAGAATAGCAATCCTAAGGGAAGAATTGTAATTTTGATAAAAACCAAATACAAAAATAGAAGACTTATTATTTTTATATCATCTTTGGATTTTTGTTCTTTTAAAAAAATATAAAATACAATTTGTGCCAACAAAAACAACGGCACATCGGGAGATGGCGCATTAATAAATTGAAAAACTATAACATTAAAAAATAGTAAAAAACCCAACCAATGCAATTCTTTTTCCTGTTTTAAGTGGCTGTCAAAAATAGATATGGAATAGAACGAACAAATAACGAGTAGCAATCCATTGATGTCATTTAATCTTGAAGTTATATAACTAAAATTGAATCCTGATTGCAAAATGTGCCAAGCTGAAGTTTGTGCAAAAGCAATATTAAAATTGCCTAAACCCTTTACTAATCCATATTCATTGAGCCATTTTATGGTTTGTATGTAATAACTTTCATTGTCTAAAATAAACGGAAATTGTGCACATTTTAAGAGCGCTGAAAGTAATATTACTATTAAAATCAGTTTGATTAGTAGGGAAAATGAGGCAAAAGTATTCTTAAAATAAAGAATCGTTTCAACTAAATTATTTTTAAAAAATAATGCTATAGTTGTAGTTAGGATTAAATTACAAATGAATATTTCGAGCCCAATTGAAGTAAAAAACGAAACAATGGTCAATAAAATCGTTTGTGTAATTATTCCTAAAATGACTGTTAGTATTCGATTTTCGGATTTAATTTTTAATACAAATTCTGTGGCAACCCCCATTGTAAGGAAGAAATAGAGCATTACAATCCAACTGAATAGTATTAGAATCATAATTTTAAATTATTTTTCCATCGGACATCACTAATTTTCTATCGGCCATATTAGCAAATTCTTCATTATGAGTAACAATGACAAAAGTTTGTCCAAATTCATCTCGTAATTTAAAAAACAATTGATGTAGCGTTTCCGCAGAAACAGTATCTAAATTTCCAGAAGGTTCGTCAGCAAAAATAATTGCGGGTTTATTAATTAAAGCTCTTGCTACGGCAACGCGCTGTTGTTCGCCACCAGATAGTTCACTTGGTTTATGGTCAATTCGATGTGAAAGTCCCAAATAATTCAGTAATTTTTTTGCTTCTATTTCGGTTTCCGATTTTGATTTTCCATTGATGAATGCTGGAATGCAAACATTTTCTAAGG
>CAIRNC010000043.1 GCA_903879875.1 uncultured Bacteroidota bacterium | reverse complement strand
CTGCCCTTAGCCTTCAACGACGAGGTAAGTTGACTGCTGCTATTGATATGTAGCCTCAAGAAAGTGCGCTCCGTGTGTTCAGGATGCCATTATCTGTAAAGATTGTGGATCTTCTAATCTTAAAAATGCTTCATAACCCATTGCTCCGGTTGAAAGTAATAAAATAATTGCATTTGCTAAAGAAATTAAAATGGATGATTTTTTATATCCATAAGTGTTTTCTGAAGTTGCAATTGATTTTAAAAATCTAAAGGCAATCATAGCCATAAATAAACCTGCAACAATCAAAAAATTATGACCCGCATAGGATAGTAATGACAAGGAATTAATTCTTAAACCTATAAAAATTTGAATTGCAACATAAATTAAATTAAGTATAATCCCAATTGTAAAGGCTTTATTTACAGAACTAGAATTTAAACTAGAGTGATGATGGTGATGGCCTTCACTACTTCGTTTTTTTCTATATTTTTTTTCTCTTTTTGGTTTATTTTCCATTTTTGACAACGGTTATTTTTTTTCTTTATTCAACCACTTATTCAATTTATATGTCAAATAGGCTGATCCACTTCCTACAATAGCTCCTGCCAAAACATCACTTGGATAATGCACTCCTAAATCCATTCTAGAATAGCCCACAGAACTAGCCCAAACAAAGGAAGGTGCAATTACATACCATTTTGGAAAAGCTATACTCAATGAAGTTGCTGTTGCAAAAGCTGTTGATGTGTGACCAGATGGAAACGAATAACTTCCACCATCTGATTGTTTATCTAATTCAGGATAAGTAGTAAAAGGTCTTTCTCGCCTAATAGTTTGCTTCATTGCTGTTGCAATGAAAGCAGAAACTAAAAAAGTTTCTCCAATAAAAATGCCTTGTTTTTTTAAATTCGCATCTTTATGAATAAGTCCAGCTGAATAGATTAAAATAGGAGTCGCTATACTGATTGGTGTTGCCGAATTAGAAATGAATTTAAAAGTTGGATCAAAAGATTGATTTCTATTTAGGTTGATGTCACGCAGGGTATTAATGTCCCAATTTTGAGCATTTAAAAATGTTGCACATAAAAGAAAAAGGACTATCTGAATGTTTTTGAACATTGAATTGAATTTAATGGTATAAATATAAAAAATTATTTTGTCATAATGGCCTCATAAATTACTTTTTGAATATCCTCTCGAATATTTTCTTTGGATAATTTATTAACCGTGGCATCTGGAAATGTTCTATTGGACAAGAAAACATACACAATTTCGTTTTCAGGATCAGCCCAAGCCATAGTTCCTGTAAAGCCGGTATGACCAAAACTAGTCATAGAAGCACAACCGCAAGTAGGTCCTTGTTGACCCGCCAATTGTGGTTTGTCGAAGCCTAACCCTCTCCTATTTTGTTCTTTACAAAAATAACAGGTATTAAAATCTTCAAAAGTTTTAGTGCTGAAAAATTGATGTCCACCATAATTTCCTCGTTGCAGGTACATTTGCATGATTTTAGCAACGTCCATCGTGTTGGAAAAAATACCAGCATGACCGCCAATTCCACCTTCCATAGCGGCTTCCATATCATGGACATATCCTTGAATAACTTGATGACGGAAATAAGTATCATTCTCCGTTGGAGGAATATCCATTTTAATGAATTTTTGTAATGGATTATACATCGTATTGTTGGCGCCTAAAGGTTTGAAAAAATTGGTGTAACTCAAAACATCAATACTTTGATGCGTACTTTTTTCAAGAAAATCTTTTAGAATGATAAATGTAAAATCGCTGTATTTGTATTCTTTTTTCGGCAATAATTTACTATTAACAATGGCTTTCATTATCGTATCGTGATAATCATTTCGCATAAAAAGACTATCCGCTACTTGTTTAGAAAAATTTTCATTGAAGGTTTTACTGTAATATTTTGCCAATGGCATTTTAGCACTATCCAAAGTTGCTTTATAAAACGGAATCCAAGCTTGAAAACGAGCATAATGTGACAATAAATCTTTAAAAGGAATATTCTTTTTGTCCGATTCATTAAACATTGGGAGCATCATTCCTAGTTTTGTTTCTAAATTTACTTTTCCATTATCATACACTTGCATCACATTGGGCAAAGTCGAGAGAATTTTGGTTAAAGAAGCAACATCATAAATATCCGTATTTTTTACTTTTCTCGCATTCTCATAGGTGTGATAACCAAATGCTTTTTGATAAATAACTTTTCCCTTTCGAGCTACTAAAATTTGCACTCCTGGAGCCATTTTCCCATCAATGGCTTTTTGTGCCAAAACATCAATTTTTGACAAAATTACAGGATTCATACCTACATTTTCTGGTGCTGTAAATCCTAAATTGTATACTTTCTCCGTTTGTAATCCATCATTTACAGCAAAGAAATTATTGATAGAAACGGGAAGTTTTCCTTTAGATACAATAGACCCAAAAAGTAATTCAGCAGAAACAATTTGAGCCACATCGGTATTTTGATATGAAATTACCAATCCTTTTATGTTGTCAAAATTGGTAATTGGCAAAAGCGAATACGGTTTGGCAAAAACATCCAAAATCACGTTATTGTATTTAGCAATGGAATCTAATTTGGATAATTCTTCAAGTTTGAATTCGTGTTTTTTCCATGCACCATCGGCTTTGTGAAAACCTACAATTACGGTTGAAAATGGCTTGAGTTTTACCAATAAACTGTCCACATTGGTCTCTGTTATTTCAGTGACTTCGGTATATTTTTGCAAAGTGGATAAAAAAGTAGTATGCGAATCATCTCCTAATTTCACATAAGCAATTTTCTTGTTTTCGAGTTCCTTGATGGGTAAAATAGCTTTGTCATTTTTCAGAACGGTAACCGCATTTTCATACAATTCATATTGCAGCGCATCATTTGTAGATGGATTTACATCTTTATATAAATTTGTTGTTTCAATAGGTTTATAATGGTCTAAACCCGCTTTGTATTTGTATTTTAGAATCTTTTTTACAGAAAAAGCCAAACGTTCGTCCGTGATCAAAGTATCTTGATATGCAACACAAATTTTTTCGAGCGCTAACGGAACATTTTCTGCAAAAAGCAAGATGTCATTCCCTGCCAAAAAAGCTTCTAAATCAATATCTCCAGGCGATTTAAAATTGCTTGCGCCTTTCATATTCAATGCATCCGTAAAAATAAGTCCTTGAAAACCCAATTGTTTTTGTAGCACATTTGTGACCACATTGTAGGATATCGATGACGGATAATTAACCCGCGATTCTAAACTCGGAACGTTCAAATGCGCCACCATCACGGAGGCCAAACCTTCAGAAAATAACTTTTTGTAAGGATAAAACTCCACGTCATTCAATTGTGCTTCGGTAAAATTGACCAATGGCAACGAAAGATGCGAATCGGTTTCGGTAGCACCATGTCCTGGAAAATGTTTTCCAGTAGCAAAAACGCCTTCGCTCTGAATTCCTTTCATTAAAGCCAATGCCCTATCGGTTACATTAAATTTATTTTCGCCAAAAGAGCGTGTACCGATTATTGGATTTTTAGGGTTGGTATTGATGTCTAAAACGGGAGCGAAATTAAATTGAATGCCCATTCTCTTGCTTTGTCTCCCATAGGCCGCACCTACTTTTTCAATAAGTTTTAAATCTTGAATGGCACCCAAAGTCATGTTCCAAGGAAATCGATTGACTGAATCCAAACGCATCGAAAGTCCCCATTCGGCATCAATTCCTACAAACAAAGGAAGTTTTGATAATTTTTGATACTTATTCGTCAAATTAGCTTGACGTGTCGGGCCACCTTGAAAGAAAATAACACCTCCAATTTTGTAATTAGAAATCAATCGTTCTATGGCATTCGTGTGAATCGTATCTTTGTTAGACCAAGCCGCAACCATAAACAATTGTCCTACTTTTTCATCAAAAGACATTTGATTATAAACGCTATCAACCCAAACTTTCTCTTCTGTTCGTTGAGAAATCAACGTTTTTTGAATTTGAGCGTTTACAAATTGGGTTATAAGAAAAAATAAAAGAACGTAATATTTCATTTGATTCGTGGGTTTCGAAAGGTTTTATTAAAGTCCCTTTCTAAATTATTTTGCAAATTTAGAGTTTTCAAATCAAAATCAATAGCCTTTTTATTACGTTTTGCACTAAAGTCAT
>CAIRNC010000042.1 GCA_903879875.1 uncultured Bacteroidota bacterium | reverse complement strand
GTTTGAAGAACCCAGTTCCAATAATGGTAAAAGCGATGCCTAAAAAGAAATATTGATGCGGGTCGGTGGCTAAAATAGCACTTCCAACAATCATCAATAATCCACCCCAAAACAATGATTTTCGAAAACCGAGAATTTTGTCTGCAAATAAGCCGCCAATGAAAGTAAAAGCATAAACAAATGCTTGAGTAGCGCCGTATTGAAGATTGGCTTCGGTTTTGTCAAAATTTAATTGGGAAATCATAAAGAAGACGAGCATCCCTCGCATTCCGTAGAAGCAAAAACGTTCCCACATTTCGGAAAAAAACAAACTCCAAATTTGTTTTGGATATTTTCCTTTAAAATCTTGAATTTGGTCTAGTGTCATATTTTTAGATTTTAAACCTAAAAGGTTCTAAAAACCTTATAGGTTTGGTTGGTTAAAATTAATACTTTTTATGGAATGGCAATTAGTAAAATTTTCTAAATCACCAAACCAAGATACAACCTCAGCTCTATCTATTTTTGATGATTTATCTGAAAAAAATGCTTTATAAGATGAATATTTCCAATCTTCTAAAGTGGTACTACAATTATGATGAATTGGATTTTGATGAATATATAAAACTATGTTTCTTAAATATTCTACGTCAGAAATCATTGTCCTTCTTAAATAATCTATAAACAAGGCTCCTTTTCGGTTAAAGCGTTTGTTATATGATTTTGTATAGCTATTGAAAAAATTACTGAATTGTTGCATAACAAAATCTTCATATACCAACTCATTTTCATTTAAATAACTTATTTTTTCTTTACTTTTTTCAATTTGTACATAATGATTGTATATTTCTTGTTTCCCTTTAATTTCAATAAAAAAATGAAAATGATTTGGAATTAAAACATAACAATAAGTTGTGGCAATTGGACTTATATACTCATTGAATTTTCTCAAAAAATAGGTATAATTATCATCGTTTCTGAAAAGTTTTTCATTACCAACAGCTTGATTAAATATGTGGTACTTATTGTTTGGCTCTAATGGTATAAAATAGTTCATTGCGAAAATATATTTTATATAATAGAAATTTTAACTATCATTATTTTGTGTTTAACTAAACCTATAAGGTTTTTAAAACCTTATAGGTTTGGCACATACATTAGTTTATTCCTTTTTCTTTCATTATTGTATTTAAATTTTTTACTAATGCAAACATCATTAAAGTTGCAAATAGTAACAATCCGAAGTTTACCCAAAAGAAATTGGCTTTATCATCATAAGTGTCCCACATACTGGCTAAAACTCCACTTAGTTTATTACCGATGGAAGTCGATAAAAACCAACCACCCATCATTAATGCGGTAATATTTTTTGGAGATAATTTTGAAACCACAGACAATCCCATCGGACTTAGAAACAACTCGCCAATGGTAATTATTCCATAATTGGCAACCAACCACCAAACCGACACTTTTTCAGTTCCGTTATTTCCGATATGAACTGCCGCAACCATTACCAAAACTGATAAAGCAGATATTAATAATCCGAAGGCTATTTTTGTTGGTGTTGAAGGTTCTTTTTTTCGGCTTCGCAAAAATGTGAAAAAAGCAACTACTAATGGTGTCAGAATTATTACCCAACCTGGATTTATAGATTGGCTTAAACTAGTCACCCAAACACTAATTTTACTACCTTCTTGAGGTAAATTTTCTTTAGAAACATTTCTAAAGTAGATGGGATAATCTTCCGTTTTTTTTACTTCACCATTCTCTTTTTGTAGTCGAAACTTAGCGTCATATAATTCAGTTGATGCTTTTTCGTAGGTGATTTCTTTAGATTGTACTAGCGTTGAAAATACTTGTTCGGTTGTTCCTGTTACTTCTCTATTTGTATATCTATCTGCCCAAGTTGTTAGTGCAGAGCCATTTAATTTAAAAACGGCCCAAAATAAAATAACCACAGCAAAAATAGATAATAAAGCTCCAATTGGTCTTTTTTCGTCTTCTTTAGCTTTAAAATACAAACTTCCATAAAAATAAATAATTGGAATACAGGCAAATATAAAAGCATCAGTGCTGTCGGAACCAAAAATAGCACAATCCGTATTTGCATCAGACGCAACCCCTTTTAGCAACCAACCAATAATTCCAAAAACTACCGATGGTAAAAGGATAAAAAGAACAATTTTGTAAAAAGGCATATCGCCTTCTTGTGTGCCTTTCTTCTGGTCGAAACCTACATAATGTTTTGTGCCTAATAAAAATACAATTACGCCAATAAACATTCCAATTCCCGCAGCCATAAAAGCATATTGCCAGCCTAAAAGAATTTGCAAAGCAGCACCAAAAAAATTACAAATAAAAGCACCCACATTAATTCCCATATAAAAAATATTGTAGCCTTCGTCTTTCTTTTCTATGTATTGCTCTTGTGAATAAAAATTACCTAGAAGCGTTGAAATATTAGGTTTAAAAAAACCATTGCCTAAAATAACAAGGGTCATGGCTACGTAAAGCATGGTTGTGCTATGAATTCCCATCATCATATATCCAATTCCCATAAGAAATCCACCTATTACAATCGATTTTTTGTAACCCAAATACCTATCGGCAATTAATCCTCCAATAAAAGGGGTAAGAAAAACAAGTGCTATGAAGGTACCATATAAATCGGCGGCTTCTTTTTCGGTCATGGCAAATCCAGCTTCTACATCCTTGAGATAAAGGGTGAAAATTCCAATCATTAAATAATATCCGAAACGTTCCCACATTTCTGAAAGGAACAAAAAAGGCAATGCTTTTGGGTGTGATTTCCACATAAAAATTAGATTTAAAAAACAAACCTACAAGGTTTCTTGTAGGTTTGAAAGATATAAAAATATTTTGAAATAGAAAACTAACTATTCTCTAGCTTCCACGTGGTCGTTATGCATTCTTTTTTCTAACCAAGAACTTAAGAAAAATAATATGGCTGCAGCAGTTCCAGACATAATAATGAATACAATAAAGAATTCATATAAATTTGTAATTTGAAATCCCACAAATGAAGTTGCACCACCCGAACCATCTTCTCCACCTGGTATTAAGGAACTCAATGTTCCTGCAAATTTATTAGCAGCAGCATTGGCCAAAAACCATGTTCCCATCATTAAAGAGGATAAACGAATAGGAGCTAATTTAGAAACCATTGACAAACCAATAGGTGATAAACATAATTCTCCAATGGTATGAATTACATATAAACCAATCAACCACCACATCGATACTTTGTCACCAATTCCTAAACCTTTTACCGCAAATGCAATAACAACATATCCTAAAGCAACCAATCCTAGACCAATTGCCATTTTTTTAGGCGATGATGGCTCTAGTTTTCTCATATAAAGAAATCCCCAAACAATGGTCATTAATGGAGCTAATGTAATAACTGCTAATGGATTAACGGATTGAAAATAAGAAGCTGGCATTTCCCAACCAAATAATGTTCTTTCAGTTTGTCTATCAGCAAATAAAGTCAATGATGCTCCTGCTTGTTCAAAGGCACCCCAGAAGAAGATTACGAAAAAGGCGAGAATAAATACTACTGTTATTCTTTGCGTTTCAATTTTAGATAAACTTTTATCACTAAAAATTAAAATTGGCATTAAAACCATAGCACCGTAGATGAAATAACCAATGATATCGGTGTCACTACCAAAAAGTTGTTTGAAATTCAACATAAAGAAAATAATTCCTATGGAACCAACAATCATCATAATGCTTTTAGTGTCGAGTTTTTTAACTGGTAGACCCAAATCTTTTCCTTCTTCAGAAATAAGATATTTCTTTTGCCCTAAAATAAAAGCAACTAATCCTAGTAACATCCCTACACATGCAGCTAAGAAACCCCATTTGAAATCCATTGAACCACAAATTAATGGGGAGAAGAACGCTCCAAGGTTGATACCCATATAGAAAATAGTGAAAGCGCTATCAATACGTCTGTCGTTTGAAGGATACAATTGTCCCACCATCGTTGAAATATTTGGCTTGAAGAAACCGTTTCCAATAATAATGGCGGTTAGTCCCATCCACATCAATGAAACACCTCCATCGGCTCCAGCAGAAGCACTTAAAAACATAAAAAATTGTCCTAAGGCCATCAATAAACCTCCAATTATAATACTACGTCTGTTTCCAAGGAATTTATCACATAAATAACCTCCTAAAAGTGGTGTCAGATATACTAAACCCGTATAACTTCCATAAATTTGTGACGCATCGGCATCCTTCATTAATAAAATTTTTGTCATAAATAGAATGAAGATGGCTCTCATTCCATAATAACTAAATCGTTCCCACATTTCGGTAAAGAAAAGGAAGTATAATCCCTTTGGATGCCCTGTTTTTACTGCTGTTTCACTCATTTTAAATTATTTTTAGTTTTTATTGGTTAATTGATTTTATTATTTTTTGTATCCTATTTTAACTCTTTCATTTCGAGTTTCAATTTCTTTATTCTCAGTCATTAAGAACTGAATTGCTTCAAAAATATCTTCAAATTGGCTGTCAAATTTTGTCTCTAATTCTTGTATATGATTTTTTAAATCTTCAATATTCAGTAAAGTTCTTCTTAACGCTATAAATGCTCTAACAATGGCAACATTCATTTTTCTAGCTTTGGGACTGCGTAAAACACTGGCTAACATGGTTACTCCATGTTCTGTGAAAGCATAAGGCAAATATTTTCCTGTTCTATTTTTTGGTAAATCCATCATCACAATTTGTGATGATGGGGATGTCATCACAATTTGTGATGCCACTTCTTCCCATTCTTCTTTTGTCAATCTGAACATAAAATCTTCAGGAAAACTATCCATATTTCTTTTTATCGCTTGATTCAAAACTCTCGTTTCTACTTCATATAATTCAGCCAAATCAAAGTCTAGCATTACCTTAACACTATTTACTTCATATATTTTATTCTGAATAGCTAATAAATGCATGCTTTACAAATTTTCTTTTATAAAAGAAGTCATTTTATTATACAATTGAATTCGAGTCATGCCGCCATAAATACCATGATTTTTGTCTGGATAAATGGCCCAATCAAATTGTTTGTTGGCTTGCACTAAGGCTTCAATCATTTTCATTGAATTTTGAACATGAACGTTGTCATCTGCCGAACCGTGAATCAATAAAAATTTACCTTTCAATTGGTTAACAAAATTTATTGGCGAATTAGTGTCATAGCCACTAGCGTTTTCTTGTGGTGTTTGCAGGTATCTTTCGGTATAAATACTATCATAATACCTCCAGTTGGTAACTGGCGCCACCGCAATGGCCATTTTAAAAACGTCGTTCCCTTTCAAAATACAATTGGAAGACATAAATCCTCCATACGACCAGCCAAATATACCGATTCTAGTTTTATCTACAAAAGAATAATTTCCGATAGCTTTTGCAGCATCAATTTGGTCTTCTACTTCTAGTTTTCCAAGTTGTTTTTGAGTGCATTTTTTAAAGTCAGCACCTTTAAAGCCTGTGCCTCTTCCATCTACACATGCAATAATGTAGCCTTGTTGCGAAAGCATAAAAAACCAATAATCATCATAAGCATTCCAAGTGTTATCCACTTGTTGTGAGCCTGGACCAGAATATTGGTACATAAAAACGGGATATTTTTTATTAGCATCAAAATCTTTGGGTTTGATCATCCACGCGTTGAGGTCGTTTCCTTTTTCTGTTTTTAAAACAAAATAGTCTTTGGACGGCAAATCATACGCTTTTAATTTTTCTAAAACAGATTCGTTTGAAACAATAGTTTGTACTAATTTCCCCGATTTCGATTCGTTTAAAGTGAAAGTTGGAGGCATTGTTGCGCTCGAAAAAGAGTTGATATAAAACTGAAAATTAGGGCTAAAAGTTGCCGAGTTGGTACCTGTTGCATTAGAAAGGCGAACTTTGTTTTTTCCATCCAAATTTATTTTATAGATGTCTCTATTAATGGAGCCGTTTTCAACCGATTGATAATAAATGGTTTTGTTTTTTTCGTCCAATCCGTAATAGGAAGTAACTTCCCAATTTCCTTTGGTAATTTGATTGATTTGTTTGCCCGATTTGTCATATAAATAGATGTGGTTAAAACCGTCTTTTTCGCTTGTCCAAATAAAGCTATTGTCTTTCAAAAAAGTTAAATTGTCAGTGATATCAATATAAGCTTTGTCTTTTTCGTTCATAATTATTTTGGACTTAGCAGTTGTTCCGTCCACAAAAAGCAAATCTAAATTGTCTTGGTGGCGGTTCAGTATTTGAACACTCAATTCGTTGGCATCATTGGTCCATTTTATTCTTGGAATATAAAAATCAGTGTAATTTTTAAGATTTACTTCTTTAGTTGCTTTAGCCTTGACGTCAAATAAATGTAAAGAAACACTAGCGTTTTTCTCTCCTGCTTTTGGATATTTAAAAGCATTGGTAACCGGATACAAATCGTCTCCATATATATTCATGGAGAACTCGGGCACTTCACTTTCGTCAAATTTAATATATGCCAATTTTGACCCATCGGCACTCCAATCGAAAGCACGAACAAAGGCAAATTCTTCTTCATAAACCCAGTCGGTTATGCCGTTGATGATGCTATTTTTCTTTCCGTCAGTGGTAATTTGCGAGGTAGTTTTAGTAGCTATATCATAGACAAATAAATTATTTTCTTTGGCAAATGCAATGCGACTTCCGTCTGGCGAAAAAGTAGGTTCTTGAATTTTATAATCCAATAATTTAGTCAATTGTTTGGTTTCTAAATTAAACAAGAAATAATCAGCAAGAAAAGAATGGCGAAAAATTTTATCAGAATGATTGGCTATCAATAACATTTTTTCGTTTCCACTGAAGGTGTAACTGTCAATTTCATCTAATTCTTTGAAGTTTTTAGTATCTAATAAAGTGTTTACTTTTTTCAGTGTGGCAAAATCATATAAATCAATTTGCATGGTTTTATACACTTTATCCGAATTCAAAACCGTGTATTGATTCGTATTTTTCATTGCCTGCAACTCGTCCATTCCTTTGGTTCGAAAAGTGCCGCGATAAATATCATCAACAGTGATTTTTTGTTGTCCAAAAACTGAAAAAAAAGTTAAGAATAGAAAGGGGAAAAAAGCTTTTGTTTTCATAAGATGAATGCCAAATTTGTGTTTTTGATTGAATTAGGAAATAGAATAAAAGGAAGGTGAAAAAATCACTTTACTTCCTCAATTGTTACTTTTAAAGAGCCACCGTATCTCGAACCTGCAATTTCCATAAAGGCTCTTTTTGTTAAATCGATGTCACGACCTCTCGTGAATGGGCCTCGGTCATTAACTTCAACAACCACTGATTTTCCATTGGCTTCATTAGTTACTTTTAACTTCGTTCCAAAAGGGAATTTTCTATGAGCTGCGGTATACTTAGAGTTATCAAAACGTTTGCCACTTGCAGTTCTTCTGTTATTTAACTTATCTGCATAATAAGAAGCGTGAGCATTTTTTTTGAATAAAATTAATTTAGGAACTTGCTTTAAACTGTCTTGAATGGCAACTTTTCGTATAGAGTCTTTTGAAATGCTTTTCGGTTGTTTCGAAAACAACACTGGTGATGTTGTGAATGAAAAAAGGGCAATTAATGCCATTCCCATTCCAATGAAAAAAACCAAATTTATCTTATGTTTCATACTATATTTTTTAAGGCAAGCACATGTTTAATTGCATACTTAAATGAATAAAAGCACCAAAAAATGGTGATTTTTTTATGGATTTAAAACCATAAACTCCAAGGCATTCTGCTTAAAATCAAAAGTAAACCCAGACCGTAAAAAATCATAAAAGTTTTGAATTTTGATTCGCTTGTCGCTAATTTTTTATGTTTAATCCATCCAATAGTTATAAGTGTTATAGCTAATATGTTGATTACTGGATGTTCTACTGCTGTAAGTCTTAATTCGGCTGTTTTCATTACGTTTCCAACTCCTGATTCAAATAATTTAAAACCATTTGGAGAAACAAAGTAAATTATTAAACCGGCTAATAATTGTGTGTGTGTACCTATGATTCCAAAGAGACCAAATAGTTTGTCTTTTTTTGTAAATTCTTTTTTACTAGTAAATCCTATAATGGAATTTACAATTGCTAATACTAATACTAAAAGTGCTAAATAAGCCCAACCAGAATGAAATGATTTAATGAATTCGTACATGTTTTTTATTTTTTTGAATGTCAAATATATGAAAAAAAAGCATAAAAAAAAGCCTCGCATTACTTTGAGGCTTTATTTGGAATAAAAATTATGTTTTAAAAATCATATCGTAATGTAAAATTCCATGTTCTTCCGAAACCGAAGAAAACTTGATTTCTTACATCTGTACCGTTATAGACTCCTCTATTTTGGTAATCAGCATAACTTGAATAAGGTTTTGTTCCAGTTGAAGGATTTAATCCTGAACCGTTGCCTGTGTTCCCATTAAATTCAGCTTCTGTAGCGGTAAATTGATTGGTACTTGATTCAGCAATATAAATTTTGTCAAACAAATTGTTGACGTTTAGTCTAAAGTTAACTGAATTGTTGTTGTCTTTTCCAACTAACATTTTATAAGAAAATCCTGCGTCAAAAAGACCATAAGAAGGTAACATTAACGAACCATCATTTATTTCTTTAGTAAAACTTGCTGGTGCAATTCTAGCGTACAATTTATCAAAATAGGTATAATTGGCATCAAGAGTTACTCTTTTTAATACTTCATAAGAAGCTCCAATTGCCGCAGTAGTTTGTGCAGCATCTCCAACTTTTACTTTATCTAAATATAAAGTTGATGTAGCTGTACCTGCAAAAGGATTGTTAGCAACATCATAAACATTACTTGTGCTATTTCCTTTATATTCCCAATTTCCAACAGACAACATTCCATTGGCTTTAAATCTTGGAGAAATTCTAGCATTCATTTCTAACTCAACACCTGAATGTACTTCTGTTATTCCAGAAAAATCAATATATCCACCTACATTTAAAGGATTAACATCGTTACTTCTTTGGTATCTATCTTTCCATTGTGTATAATACAAATTTAATTTTGCACTAAAGATAGAAGATACAAATCCATACCCGCCTTCAAAACCAATGATTTTTTCATTTGTAAGGTTGCCATTTACTACTGATTTGTTGTTTGGATATACCGCATTAAAGAACGGTTGCTTTGAATAATATCCAGCGTTCACAAAGACATTGTGATTTTTGTTTACATTGTAATTCACACCACCTTTAGCATTATAACCAATTATATTTTCATAACCTGTTTCTGCTAATGGATTTGAACTTAAGTAAGTAAATCGATCTACTTTTTTAAAACCTTGTTGCGAAACTGCAGCTTGAACAAATGCTGATAAATTATCTTTCGCATATTCCAATTGTGTAAATGCGCCATACCAATTTACATTTCCATCATTGTCAAATGAAATTTTTTCTTGATTGCTTGCGTCAAAAAACGGATTTAAACTAGGAGAAGAACCATAAGTATTAGTTATTATCGCATTTGGGTTATTTACATTCGATGTTTTATCGATGAAATTATCTGCACCTAATAAATCACTAATATTTGTGTAGTGCATTCCTTTATAAGTTCTTGCATCAATACCGAAATCTAAAGTTAACGAACTTGTTAATTTTTTATTCAAATCAATGATTCCACCATACCAGTCATGCGAGTTTACAGAATTGATTCTTGAAATACCAGTTGATAAATCAGTAGAAGAACCTGAAGAGAAACTATTTTGAAACACTCCACCTGTTTGTGTTCTAGTTCCTTGAGATGTAATTTGTCCAGTATTCCAAGCTTGAATTAAATCGTAATCTACTAATCCGTTTGCCGTTCTTGGCAAGTTTAAATAGTTTTTACCTTTAATACCTCCTGTGCCATTAGATCCACCACCACGACCCCATGAGCCATAAACAACGGTAGATAATTTAGTAGTTTCATTTATTGACCAGTCCCAGTTAATAGACATAACAGGTTTGTGGTAATAATTTCTTTTCATACTATATTCAGAGCCGTTTAAATAACCCCAATCTGAATTGTATCTTCTGTTTGGTTCACCATCTGTTCCGTTTTTAATATAATTTGCGATGGTTATACCAGTTGTTCTTTGATTGTGCCATTGTGGAGCACCAGTAAAAGTAAATTGAAAATCATGTTTTTTATTTGGTTTGTATCCAAATGCAATATAGTAATTCTTGCCTTCAAATTTAGTACCATCAACATATCCTATTCCAGATGTTGTGCTTAACAAAACAGATGCTGAAAGTCCATTTTTCATCACACCAGTATTATAAGCAGCATTTAATTTCAAATAATTATCATTTGCAACAGAAGATGAAACTGTACCGCCTTCTTTCATGTCTGATGATTTAGTCAATACATTAATTGTTCCACCAACAGAAGCAATAGCTAATTTAGAAGAACCTAATCCTCTTTGTACTTGCATAGCAGAAGTTACATCAGACAATCCAGCCCAATTGCTCCAATAAACAGCGCTGTTTTCCATGTCGTTAACAGGGACACCATTTATCATAACGGCAATGTTTTTTTGGTCAAATCCACGAATGGTTACTCTTGAATCTCCAAATCCACCACCTGATTTTGTAGCATAAACCGAAGGAGTGTTTTTAAGAATTTCTGGAAACTCTTGATTTCCTAATTTTTCTCTAATTTCTGCGGCTTTAATTGTTGAAACGGCAACTGGAGTTTTTCTATCTTTTGCGATATCGGCAACTCCTGTTTTAATTACAATTTCTTCTAAATCGCTTTGTACGGCACTTAGAGTAATTTTGCCTAAATCCAATGTTTTTCCGTTGGCTACAGAAAACGCTATTGTTTTGGTTTGAAAACCAATATAAGAAATAACTAATTGACCTGAGGTAGCAGTAGTGTTAATGCTAAATTTTCCGTCAAAATCTGTAACCGAACCTACTGTTGTTCCTTTAACAGTAACGTTTACTCCTGGCAAACCAGCATTCATTTCGCTGTCGTTAATAATACCAGTAATTTTTTGTTGTGAAAATACTGATGTAACTACCATAAACAGTAATCCTGTAAGTAACCAATTTTTCATTGTTTTCATTGTAATGTTGTTTTTTAAAATTTTGGCAAAAATATAACATTTGGAACGGCACAATGTTAAGTTAATGTTATGTTAATAGGTTTGAAATTTGAAAACATCAAAGTTTGCAAAATGACTTATTTATAAATTTTAAAGTAAGCAAAGCGCTATTTTTATTTTTAAAATAAACTGCCTAATATTATTACTATATATGGCAAAACAGCATAAATAAAAGCAAAATCTACGCGTTGTACCTTATAAAAAGTTCCGAAAACTATACGAAACTGATATACTGTATGAGTTTTCAAGTCGCTACAATAATATGTTAAACAAATTAAAACATATTTAGTTATTTAAAATAGACTTTTAGAATTATAGATTAACAATAATGCTTATTTCAAATCGATATC
>CAIRNC010000041.1 GCA_903879875.1 uncultured Bacteroidota bacterium | reverse complement strand
TTTATATACGATTCGCTTTCCCAAATCAATCAACAATTATTAGAAATAGGAAGTTCACTTTTAATTAAAAAAGGGAAAACTGAAGACGTTTGGAAACAGCTCATTCAAGATTTCGATGTTAAGGAAGTGTTCTTCAATAAGGATTACGAACCGTATGCGATTGCAAGAGATTCGGCTGTTTGTGAATTATTAAAAGCGAACGAAATAGCCTGTTTCTCATATAAAGACCAAGTCATTTTCGAAGAAAAAGAAATCACAAAATCTGATGGTTTACCTTATACGGTTTATACGCCATATAAAAATAAATGGTTAGAAAAATACAATTCCTTCCGCCCGGTTCAAGAATATAATTGTGAAGAATTATTTTCAAATTTTCACAAAAACAGTTTTGATTTTCCTACTTTGAAACAAATTGGATTTGAAGAAAGCACTATAAAAGTAATTCCCCATAATTTAAAAAAGGTAATTCATTATCACGAAACTCGCGACTTTCCAGCTTTGGATGCTACTTCATATCTTTCGCCACATTTGCGTTTTGGCACAGTAAGCATTCGAAAATTAGTGAATTGGGTCGCAAATAAAAATCAAGTTTTTTTGAGTGAATTGATTTGGCGCGAGTTTTTTATGCAAATTCTGTTCAGTTTCCCAAAGGTGGTTTCAAACAATTTCAAATCGGCTTATGATGGTATTCAATGGAGAAATGACGAAGAAGATTTCAAACGTTGGTGTTCCGGAACAACAGGTTATCCGATGGTTGATGCAGGAATGCGACAATTGAACGAAACGGGTTATATGCATAATCGTGTTCGAATGGTTGTAGCTAGTTTTTTGTGCAAACATTTACTAATTAATTGGCAATGGGGCGAAGCTTATTTTGCCGAAAAATTATTGGATTTTGAATTGTCTTCCAATGTAGGAAATTGGCAATGGGCTGCAGGAACAGGTTGTGATGCAGCACCTTATTTCCGAGTTTTTAATCCTGAAATACAACTCAAAAAATTTGATGAAAAAGGAATTTACATTCGGAAATGGATTCCCGAATTTGATTTAGGTTATGGAGAACCTATGGTAGAACATGCATTTGCAAGAGATCGAGCCATTACAACTTATAAAGCAGGAATTTTGAAGTAAATATTTGATAAAAAAAGAGAACAGCAACTTCAAAAAAGTATAATACTAATGAAGTTGCTGTTTTTTATTTAAAAATTTAACTCAATCTATTGGAAACCAAACTAATGAATTCTTTTCTTGTTTTATCTCTTTCAAAAGCACCTGTAAAAGCAGAAGTAGTTGTTACCGAATTTTGTTTTTGAATACCTCGCATTTGCATGCACATGTGTTGGGCTTCGATTACAACTGCAACTCCAAGAGGATTTAGTGCTTCTTGAATACAATCTTTTATTTGGTCGGTAAGTCGTTCTTGAACTTGCATTCTTCTTGCAAAAGCATCAACAATTCTAGGTATTTTGCTCAGTCCAACAATTTTTCCGTTCGGGATATAAGCCACGTGCGCTTTTCCAAAAAAAGGTAACATGTGATGCTCGCACATGGAGTAAACTTCAATGTCTTTGACCACAATCATTTGTTTATGATCTTCTGTAAAAAGGGCTGATTTTAGTATTTCTAATGGGTCTAAACCGTATCCATGAGTCAAAAACTGCATCGCTTTGGCAATTCTTTCAGGTGTTTTTTCTAAACCTTCACGATGAATATCTTCTCCCAAACTTTCTATTATAGCACTATAATTTTCAGATAATGCATCTGTAATTTCGGTGTCGTATTGTTCTATTTTTTCGTAACTTTTAATTTTATTTGCTATCATTTACTCTTTTTTATGCTGTTTTATTATAATTAATTTTAAATTTTAAAACTGACAATACCATAATCCATTTCGAAAATTTGACCTGAAATCGATTTTGCATGTTCAGAAATTAAATAATCGGCCATTTGAGCCACTTCTTCTGGTTGTAAATAATTTTTCATCGGATGGCGTTCCATCATATTTTCTTTCATTCGTTCATTTCTTAAAATTCCTGCCGAAAGTGAAGTTTCCGTAATTGTAGGTGCAATTGCATTTATTCGAACAACTGATGCCAACTCTGCCCCAAGTGATTTTACCAGCCCTTCTACTCCCGCTTTTGCAGTGGCAATACTAGCGTGAAAAGGCATTCCTAATTTTACCGCGACAGTACTAAATAAAACAATCGATGGATTGTTTCCTTTCTTCAAAATTGGTAAATATTTCTGAATCACTTTCACGCCGCCAATGACGTTAATCTCAAAATCATTTCTAAAATTGTCAATGCTTAAACTTCCTATAGGTTTCAAATTTATAGAACCCGGACAATAAATCAAGGTGTCGATATTTTCTATTTCTGGAAGATCATCATTCAAAACATCCAATGAATAATGTCTCAGGTTGGGATGTGAAATAGCAGGAGCGTTTCTACTAATATTATGTACTTGGTTGTTTTCTAATTGCTGAAGTAAAATAGCATTTCCAATTCCTTTGCTTCCGCCAATGATAACCTACCTCTTTTTGTGCTGCTAACGCTTCCTCTAATGAATGGGCAGTTTTAGATTTTGCCACTTCGTAGCCAATTTTGGTCATGGCTTCATTAAATAATTGTCGATCTTCGGCT
>CAIRNC010000040.1 GCA_903879875.1 uncultured Bacteroidota bacterium | reverse complement strand
CACTTCGACTTCGCTCAGTGCAGCTAATGGGAAGAGTTATCCGGAATGGGAAGAGAAAAGGTTGGGGGATTGTTTGGATTATATACAACCAACAAAATATTTAGTTAGCAGTACAGAATATGATGATTCTTATACAACACCAGTTCTGACAGCAGGAAAAACATTTATACTTGGTTATACAAATGAAACAAATAATATTTTTAATGAAAACCTACCTGTAATTTTGTTTGATGATTTTACAACTGCAACCCAATTTGTAGATTTTCCATTTAAAGCAAAATCATCCGCAATGAAAATATTAGTTGCAAAAGAAAATGAAAACATTAATTATATTTACGAAGCAATGCGATTAATTAAATTTGAAATAGGTGGACACGGACGACATTGGATTTCACAGTTCGCAAATTTTATGATACCATATCCATGCCTACCCGAACAACAAAAAATCGCGAATTATTTAACATCAATAGATAAAAAGATAGAAACCATAAAAAAAGAAATAACGGCAACGCAGGGATTTAAAAAAGGGTTGTTGCAACAAATGTTTGTGTAAAAAAATAAAAATATGGAAAATATTATAAAAGAATTAGGCAAAAGACACAAAACGCTACCTAATATAGAATTTGGGGGAAACCTGAAAGAACTGGATGAATATAAATTCATCAATGCGGTTTTAATCCCAATTAAAGATCCTCTTTGGGAACAAGCGGTGAAGAATATAGCAGCTGAATTATACGATGGCGATCTGTTTGTTTTCCATGACCCAGAAATAGTTTTTCAAACACTGAGAGATGCGTTTATTAACGAAATAAATGAATTAGCCTTTTACTATACACATATCATTAACGATAAGTTTAAATATGAGATTATTGAAGATGAAGATTATTTTGTAAATAATTATGAAAAAATTAGTGTAGACAGCATTTGTATAATGGTTAGCAATTGCTTTGTTAATCATCTTGAATCTGTTGAATCAAATATCAAGAATCAATTAAAACTCCTTGCTCAAAACAAAAAATGGGCAGAGGAATTATATCTTGAAAAAAACAAAACAGAAATGGATATTAACGTACAAGAAATAATACTACGAATTAGAAAATTGTTTTAATTAATAACCATTAAATAAATTGAGCTATCTAACTATAGCTGCTTAAGAAATAAACTTAATAAGGCAATTGATATTATGTATAAAATAAATATGAAATCTAATAAAGTTGAAAAGCTTGATATTAGGCTTTTTAAAGAACTACATATAAAGGAAAGAGAAAACTTGCAGGAATGGGTAGCTAAAAACCCTGAAATGCTTGGAGAGGATTTACTTATTATTCAAAAAGAATTTGATGGATTTAATGATACAAACGAACGATTGGATTTACTTGCATTAGATAAAGAAGGAGGATTGGTTATAATAGAAAACAAACTGGACGATACAGGTAGAGACGTGGTTTGGCAGGCACTTAAATATGCATCCTATTGTTCAACACTTACCACTTCTCAGATTATTAAAATATACCAGGAATATTTAGATAAATGGCAAAACGGAGAAGATGCTAAAAAAAACTTGCTTGAATTTCTGGATAAGAATGAAGAAGAACTACTTCTTAACAGAAAAGACCAACGTATAATATTTGTTGCAAATAAATATCGCAAGGAAGTAACATCTACTGCATTGTGGTTGCTCCAACACGATGTGCAATTGCAATGTTTTAAGGCCACTCCACATTCGATGGGCGATGATTTGTTTCTCCAGATTGAACAAATTATACCTCTTCCCGAAACCAAAGAGTTTATGATTGATGCTAAAGAAAAAGAGAAGGAAGAGAACGATAAAAGCAAAACTGTGCAAGAATCAGAAGCTCGGCTATTAAAATTCTGGACACTTTTAAAAAACAAGTTGAAGGAAAATAAAATAGATTATTTCGAACGAGTAGCTGCAAAGCCTCAATATTATATGTCTTGTTCAAGAGGTGCCGGGCAGTTTAATTTTTGTATGGGCCGCACGTCTTTCAGAGTTGAGTTATATTTTACAAATGACCCTAATAAGAACTTGATTGATGCGATGGCAAAATATAAAGAGGTACTTGAAAAAGCATTTGATGGAAAACTGGAATGGGAACGACTAGATAATAAAAAAGCATCTCGCATAAAATTGGAAATGTCGAAAGAGGAAGTGGATGAACTTGAAGGTACGTTTAATGATGAAATTTATTGGGATAAATTAATTGAATGGTATAAAAATAGTATTGTAAAGTTTTATAATTCGATAAACCCAATATGGGAAAAGGTTCAAAGAGGGGGAACAAAATAAATATTTAAAATGGAATCAATAATTAACGTGTGTTCGTAGAGACGCAATGCATTGCGTCTCTACCCCGCAATATGTAAACGTAACCATTGTTCATCGAATATTGAAAAAATAATAATGTCAGATAAATTTCAAAATAAATATCGCATACCCTCGGCCCGATTGCAAAATTGGGATTATGGCAGCCATGCGGCCTATTTTGTTACCATTTGCACCAAACATCGGGAACATTATTTTGGTGAAATTGTAGAGACGGAATGCATTTCGTCTTTACAACCGGAACAGGAAATGAAATTAAATGAAATAGGAATCATTGCGGAACAGGAATGGATTAAAACACCAATCATACGCCCTGATATGAATTTGGAATTGGGAAATTTTGTGGTAATGCCAAATCATTTTCATGCCATATTAATAATTGGGGAAAATGAATATAATACGAATGGGGTTAATGGTGATGATGATGGTGCGGGTGATTTGGACGTGAATGGTAATCGTAGAGACGTGATGCATCACGTCTCTACGGATACGGTTAATAAATTCGGGCCGCAATCGAAAAATTTGGCATCCATCATTCGCGGGTTCAAATCATCGGTAACAACACATGCAAAGAAAATTGGTATTGCCCATTTCGAATGGCAATCACGTTTTCACGACCATATCATTCGCAATGCCGAACGATTTGAAATCATTCAAAATTATATTACCAATAATCCAAAAAATTGGAATAACGATAAATTTTATTCATAAATGACAACACAACCCGAAGCCATATTAGAACAAAATTTAATCAAACAATTGATTGAATTGGGTTATGAATCGGTAAAGATTCAGGACGGTGATGCCCTGTTGAGCAACCTCAAATCGCAATTAGAAAAATTTAATAATACCACCTTCACCCCAAAAGAATTTGAGGCAATAATAAATCACCTTGCCAAAGGCAATGTGTTTGAAAAGGCAAAGGCATTGCGCAATCGGTTTTCGATAACAAGGGAAAATAAAAAAATAATTTGGATTCAATTTTTTAATAGCGAAGATTGGAGTAAAAACCTGTTTCAGGTTACCAATCAGGTGCAGCAGCAAGGTTCGTTTTTGAATCGGTATGATGTTACCCTTTTGGTAAACGGTTTGCCATTGGTGCAAATAGAATTGAAACGAACAGGGATAGAAATAAAAGAAGCATTCAATCAGATAAATCGGTATCAGTTGCATTCGTTTTGGAGCAATCATAGTTTGTTTCAATATGTGCAGATGTTTGTTATCAGCAATGGAGTAAACACAAAATATTTGGCCAATAATCATCTTCAATCGGTAAAACAAACCTTCTTTTGGGCAGATGAAAACAATAGAAATATTGACAAGCTTACGGCATTTGCAAAGGAGTTTTTAAATCCCCATCATTTGGGCAAAATGATTTCGCATTATGTGGTGATGAACGAGGCATTTAAAAATATGATGATTTTTAGGCCTTATCAGTATTTTGCAGCCGAGGCCATCATTAAGCAAGTAGCATCAGGGAATGATAGTGGTTATATATGGCATACAACAGGGTCGGGCAAAACGTTAACCTCGTTTAAAGCAAGTCAGATAATTATGGATTTGCCGGGAGTTCACAAAGTAGTGTTTGTGGTAGACCGCAAAGATTTGGATTATCAAACCATGTTGGAGTTTAATAGTTTTAAAGAAGGCAGTGTGGATGTTACCAACAACACATCCTCGTTGGTAAAACAACTGACAGATGATACCAAACTGGTGCTTACCACCATTCAGAAACTGAACAACGCCATAAGCAAAGCAAATTATGAAAGTAAATTGTCGGGCTTGAAAAACAAAAAGATTGTTTTCATTTTTGACGAATGTCATCGCACCCAGTTTGGCGAAACCCACGATAGGATAGTAAAATATTTTCTAAAGAGTCAATTGTTTGGTTTCACTGGCACACCCATATTTGCCGAAAATGCCAGTAAAAATGAATACGGCAAACGCACCACCAAAGACTTGTTTGGCGAATGTTTGCATAAATACGTAATAACAGATGCCATCCGTGACGAAAATGTACTGCGATTTGGCATTGAATACATAGGCCGCTACAAACAAAAAGGCAATACATTTATTGATATAGAGGTAGAAGATATTGATAAAACGGAAGTGTTGAACTCTACGGCACGATTGGAAAAAATAGCCGATTACATCATTAATCATCACGGTCAGAAAACGTTTAATAAAGAATTTTCATCCTTGTTTGCGGTAAGCAGCATCGATAATTTAATTCAGTATTACGATATATTTAATAAGAAAAAAGCAGCAGGCGAGCACGATTTGCGCATTGCCACCATCTTTACATTCGGAGCAAATGAAGAAGATGAAGATGCTCAAGATTATCTTCCGGGAGATGAAGAAGTAGGATTGGCAGCGGATATGGCGGTGGCGTACAAAAGCAGCCACACACGCGACAAACTGGAACAATACATTGGAGATTATAATAAAATGTATGGCACCGCCTTTTCTACCACGGATAGTCAGCAGTTCGAGAATTATTTTAAAGACATCAGCAAACGATTAAAAGAACGGGAAAAGAAAACGTTTAATGATGATAAAGACCGTTTGGACATTGTTTTGGTGGTAGCCATGATGCTTACCGGGTTTGATGCTAAAAAGGTAAACACGCTGTATGTAGATAAAAACTTCAAACATCATGGTTTGATACAGGCCTATTCGCGAACCAACAGAATACTTGGAGAAAAGAAATCGCAAGGAAATATATTATGTTTCCGCAACCTGAAAGCAGCCACTGACGAAGCAGTTACGATGTTCTCGAACAAAAATCCTGTTGAAGATATTTTTATTCCACCT
>CAIRNC010000039.1 GCA_903879875.1 uncultured Bacteroidota bacterium | reverse complement strand
GATGGAAAAACGAAAGTAAATTAATATAGCAACCAATCGATTTGGTCAGTATGAAGTATTTTATTTTTTTCATAAAAAAAACCCCGATTTAGACTGCACCCAAAAGTTTAGACAAATTTATAATTAATTTTGATAATAATGAGTTCGATATTTTATCGGGCTCATTTTGTTTAATTTTGATTTAATTCTGACGTTATTGTAATAGATAATATACTTATCAATTTCCTGTTTTAATTGTTCTATTGATTTAAATTTTTGAGTGTAAAACATTTCTGATTTTAATGTTCCGAAGAAGTTTTCAATAATAGCATTATCTAAACAATTTCCTTTTCTTGACATACTTTGTTTTATTCCTTTTTCTCTGAGTAAATTTTGATACTGTTTCATTTGATACTGCCAACCTTGATCAGAATGTAGAATCAGATTAGTATTGTCGGGTATTTTTTTAAATGCTTTTTTTAGCATCATTACTACTTGATTAAAAACGGGTCGTTCCGTTAGTTCATAACTGATTATTTCTTGATTAAACAAGTCAATTATTGGTGATAAATACAACTTATTTCCAGATACATTAAACTCGGTTACATCGGTTGCCCATTTCTGATTTGGGGTTGTTGCTTGAAAATTTCGCTCTAAAACATTTGCAACAATTTTTCCTTGTTCACCTTTGTATGATTTGTACTTTTTTACTCGAATAATACTTTTTAACCCTAATAATTTCATTAATCGTAAAACTGTTTTATGATTGATTATGATGCCTTGGTTTTGGAGTTCATCAGTTATTCGTCTATATCCATAGCGACCTTTATGCTTGTGATAAATTGACTTTATTAACTCCTTAATCACTTTATATTTATCAGGTAATTTATTTTGTTTTTGATGGTAATAAAAACTACTTCGTGCCATATTTGTATGATTTAAAAGTATTTTTAAATCATACTTATGCCTTAATTCCATTATGACTTGCGCTTTTTGGCTTTCTCTTCTGCTTGAATTAAGGCTTGCAACTTTTTTAGAACATCCAGTTCACAGCGTAATGCTTCATTTTCTAAGAGAAGCTCTTCTTCTCTTGTTAATGGTCTATCGGATTTACGTTTCTTAGGTCTGTAATTACTCATAGATTTTGGTCTGCCTTTGGTTTTTGGATATAATCCTTTTAAGCCAAAATTACTAAAATCTTTTTGCCATTGAAAAATAGATGAGATAGGAACATCAAACTTTAAACTAGCATCAAAGAGTGATGAGTTATTTGAGAGCATATATTTGACAACCTTATACTTAAAATCTAAACCAAAAATAGTTTTGGTTTTATTGATTTCTAAACCTAAAATCCCTTTGGATTTATATAAACCAACCCATCTTCTAACTACAGATTTATCAATCCCAATTTCTTTTGAAATAGAACTATAAGATTGATGATGGCGGGTATACTTTAAAACTTGTTCAAGTTTAAATTCTGATGTAAAACTTCTTTTTTTTCTCATAAAAATGCCCCAAATAGTGTCTAACTTTTTGGGGCATGTTCATTTGACTAGGAGTTTTTGTGAATTTAGTAAAAGTATTTAAATACTAGTAGATTATTTTCTTAGCGATTGTAGTATTATCGTTTGTAGTGATTTGAACAATTAAAACCTGTTGTGTAGCTTTTAAATTGCTAATTGCTACTGAAGTGGCATTAATTCCGTTTTGTTCAGAAATCAATCTACCTTGTATGTCAAATACGGCAACATTATTAATAGCTACAGCACCTCCGTCAATTTTTATAACTCCATTTTCATTGTAAACCACCATGTTTTCAGCAGTTATTTGGTGTTCTTTAGCACTTGTATTCATGTTATTATAATTCAGTTCAAAACGATTGTTGAATGTTCCTGTTACAGTTGCAAAAGTATACGTTCCTTGTTTCAAATTATGAACTACATTTGTCAATTTATCTTTTAAGAATATATTTTGATTTCCTTGGAACAAACCATCAACATGGTCAATAGAAATAGAATATCTACCCGCAATGTTAGTTTTGAAAGTCAACGGAACTACATCCGTATCAAGAAATGGCAAACCTCGACCTTGAATTATATATTCTTGATTGTTGATTAACGAGTTTAATGCAATCGGGCTATCGTTGATATATTTTCCGTCAATTGCAGCGTCAATATCTTGAGTTGCTCCATCCATATATCCAATTAACATTTGGTTAGCAGGTGCTGTTTCTGAAGCTAAATTCAACCAAATTCTACTTTTGTCGGCATGGATAATTGGTCTTAAAAATTGATTGTTGTTATCCACTTTTCGCATTGCATTAGTGAAGGTTACACTGTTTGAAGTTGCTTTAATAAAAAATCCTTGACCAACTTGTATTGTACCATTAGGAGCAATAGTACTTAAACCACCAATATTCGCAGTCGAACCAAGATAGCTATAAGTTGCATAAGAAGAAGTAGTAGTATTATTTGTTTTTCTCCAAAAATATAAGGCTTCCGAAATATTATTAGCACTCATAAAAGCATCCGCATTGATTGGTGATGGATATGGATTACCGATGGCGTTATAGCCTCTTGAAATGTTTGGAAGTACCGTTGCAACGCCTGAACTATTATATTCGATGTGCGTACCACCATCTGTTGCACCACTTAGTGTAGTTTCAATTGTTATATTTCCATTGTTTGGAACGCCTTCAAACTTGCCATTAAAAACGGCAGGAGTAGTGTCGGAATAAGTGTTAGGCATACGAATCAAATAGCCTTTTGCAGCTGTAAAAGTATAATTTTCAGGTGTAAAAATATATTTGAATTGATCAGTAAGTGTATTGTAAGTATAAAAACGACTGATTGAAGAAGAAACCAAGGTTAGAGGTGAAAAAGCTCTTAAATTTTGACCTGCAACAGGTGAGGACCATAATACATAGTCCATACGTTTTTGTGCATTTGTATTTCTTTTAACAATGATGTTTCCATAATTGCTCACGTTATCAATTTGAACTAAATTAGCATTGCTTTCAAAAGTTAAAGATGCACCTGCTTCAACAGTAACCGATCTTGTAATAATAAAATTATTTGTAGGATTCACAACAACAAGTGCATTGTTTTTTACGATTAAACTACAAGCATAAAGATTTACAGTTGAGTTATAATTCCCAGTCATAATTGCGGTTGTCAATGGTGTTGGTATTCCATTATTCCATGAAGTTCCATTCCATGTAGTTGTATTAATTTTAATCGAACCTGCAGCAGAATTAACTACTCCGCAAGCACCATTTTGAATCACTGCTCTAAAATAGGTGGTTTCATTAATGTTTCCAATTGTTGTTCCAGTTAGAGTAGTTGCAGTTGAATTAATATCTGTTGGAGTAGTAAAAGCAGCGTCATTGGCTTGTTGCCATTTCAAAACTGCTCCTGTTTGACCTGATAAGGATAAGTCGGTAGCTTCTGTTCCAGAACAAATTGTACTTGTACCAGAAACTGTTCCTCCAATTGAAGGTGTATTTACAGAAATAGTGAAAGTTGCTGAATTAGCATTTCCACAAGAACCGTTTCTAACTATAGCTCTAAAATAAGTTGTAGCAGAAACATTACCGATTACAGCTCCAGTTAAAGTCGTAGAAGTAATTGCGATATTAGTTGATGATGTAAAAGTTGATGAAGTGGATTTTTGCCATCTAACAACTGTTCCTGTTTGACCTGATAAGGTTAAATTAGATGGTTGTGTATTTATACAAACAGAATTATTTCCTGCGATTGTACCACCATTATTTATGGAATTAACAGTAATAGTTACTCGATTAGAATATACGTCAGAACAAGTTCCGTTTTGAACAACTGCTCTAAAATAAGTAGTCGCTGTTAGACTTCCTATAGAAGTTCCAGTTAAACTTGAAGCAGTGCTATTAATATCTGTGGCAACCGTAAAAATTGACGAGGTAGATTTTTGCCATTTTATTACATTTCCTGTATTTCCTGTTAAATTCAAACTAGCAGGTTGAGCATTGTAGCAAATCGTTTGGTTAGAAGATAATGTTCCTCCAATATTTGGTGAAGTAACAGTAATAGTTACATAGTTAGAATAAGCAATTGATTCCTCATCGTCATCATCTGAACTTGCTACAATAATATTACTATCACAAGATGAATCATCATAATCATCATCATTTTCAATTTCTACAACTGCTCTAATGTATACAGTATTAGACAAATTTCCTATTAAATTTCCCGATAAAGTGCTAGAAGTAATTTCAATATCTTCTGGGTCTGAGAAATCAGCTGTTTTTGATATTTCCCATCGGATAATGTTACCTGAATATCCTACTAAGACAAGATTGGCTGGTTGTGTTCCTGGACAAATCGTTTGATCCGAATTGATACTACCCCCGTTTAACGTTGAAATATTATTTAAAGTAATTGCATTACTATTTTGAGTAAAAAAAACTAGAGTAATTAAAAATAAAAGTTGAGATTTAATTTTAGTTAAAATGTTTGTTTTTGCTTGCATAATTTAATGAGATTTTTGAGATAAATTTCGTTAATAAAAAGACAAATGTAGGGCATGAAAATGACGCTACAAAATAATTGAAATTATTTCAGTTTAACTGTTGCTAATTTCGTTAAAGCGAGAATTTGCAAGGCTTTAAATCTTTTAAGTGGGTTAAAAAGCCGATGAAAAATTCGACTATTTTTCATTATTTCAAAATGAATTTTGATATTTAAGATAATTTATGAAAGCCTTTTTTGTTTAAAAAATTGCTACTTTATATATAGTATATTTGTTAATTAATTCGGTTAGAAAATAACTTACCAAATTGTCT
The DNA here is from genome assembly GCA_903879875.1 of uncultured Bacteroidota bacterium. Lineage (GTDB taxonomy): Bacteria > Bacteroidota > Bacteroidia > Flavobacteriales > Flavobacteriaceae > Flavobacterium. Next base: position 415 of record CAIRNC010000039.1, on the reverse strand, counting down.
TTTTGTTGAAATGGAATGTGTAATTTAGTTATAAAATTATTTTACTTTTATAAAATTATCGTATTAATACCGAAGTAGATTTTCAATATGTTTCTAAAATTGGTGGAAGGTGCAATTATTACTTATTGCAAATGCTTTTTATTAAAGTTGATTCAAACGGAATTTTATAACAAATATGTTGAAGTAGTTTCTGTCAAAAGTAAATTTACTCATAAAAGGAATTATGAATTTTAAAAACTGCATTTGTTCCGAATTGTAAATTATATACTTTTCCAGGATCAAGTCAAAAAGTTGTGGGGAAATATTAAAAAGTTGATTTTTGTATTTTAAAATTAGATACAAATGCAAGATTCTTTTGGAGACCTTCTCAAGTTATTATTACCTGAAATCATAGTTGAATACTTTGAATTAACTT
>CAIRNC010000038.1 GCA_903879875.1 uncultured Bacteroidota bacterium | reverse complement strand
TTCCGTGACCAACTTCTCTTCTTGAAGTTCCTCTTAACGGACGAGCTTCTCCAGTTGAAAATGGTGGAAAATTATAATGTAAATAGAATTTTTCTTCTCCTTGTTCCGATGGGGAATCAATTTGGTTTGCTTCTCTAGAAGTTCCTAAAGTTGCAGTTGCCAAAGCTTGAGTTTCTCCACGAGTAAACAATGCAGAACCGTGAACCGATGGTAAGTAATCTACTTCACACCAAATTGGGCGAATTTCTGTAGTTTTTCTTCCGTCAAGACGCGTTCCTAAATCTAAAGTTACATTACGAACTGCTTCTTTGTTAACTTTGTAGAAATATTTTCCTACTAAATCTCCATTTTCTGCTAATTCTTCTTCTGTAAATAAAGCTTTTACTTCTTCTTTTACAGCGTCAAATGCAGCTGAACGTTCGTGTTTAGCCGAACCTTTGCTAGCAATAGCATAAATTTTATCGTAAGCTGCTGCTTTTACTTTAGCATAAATAGCTTCGTCTTCTTTTTCTTTTTCATAAGTACGAACTTCTTTTTTTCCAAAAGCTTGCGCCAATCTTTCTTGAGCAGCAATTTGTACTTTAATGTGTTCGTGTGCAAATTTGATAGCTTCTACCATTTCTGCTTCTGAAATTTCTTTCATTTCACCTTCTACCATTGCGATAGAATCAGTCGAAGCTCCAATCATCATGTCAATATCAGATAATTCTAATTGAGCACGAGATGGATTGATAATGAATTTACCGTCAATTCTTCCTACTCTAGCTTCTGAAATCAATGTTTCAAATGGAATGTCAGACAATGCAAGTGCTGCTGAAGCGGCTAATCCTGCCAAAGCATCTGGCATTACATCTTCGTCATGAGACATCAACTGAATCATAACTTGAACTTCTGCATGGTAATCTGATGGGAAAAGTGGACGCAAAACACGATCCACTAAACGCATTGTTAGCACTTCGCTATCACTTGGACGTGCTTCTCTTTTGAAGAAACCTCCTGGGAAACGACCTGCTGCTGCAAATTTTTCACGATAATCTACCGTAAGCGGTAAAAAGTCGATACCTGGACTTGCTTTTCTTGATGATACAACTGTTCCTAAGATTACAGTTTTACCAATTCTTACTACTACAGATCCATCAGCTTGTTTCGCTAAACGACCTGTCTCGATTGTGATGTTTCTTCCATCACCTAAATCGATACTTTCTACAAATAATTGTGGAATCATAAATTTTCCTTTTTTAATTTTACATTGGGTTTCTGCCTGTCAGCAGAATAGTTGTGTTGTTGTAGTTGTTGTATTCCAATGAAAAACCAAACTTTTTTAAGCCTCTAATCCCAATCGGGGGAATAGAAACTTTTTTATTATTAAAAACAAAAAGAGGCACTTTCGCACCTCTTTAGTAATTGATTATTTTCTAATACCCAATTCTTTGATAATCTCACGGTATCTATTGATTTCCGTTTTCTTCAAATAATCTAGTAATGCTCTTCTTTTACCTACTAACAAAACTAATGAACGTTCTGTGTTGTAATCGTGACGATTTTTTTTCAAATGCTCAGTCAAGTGCGTAATTCTGAAAGTGAACAAAGCAATTTGACTTTCTGCTTTTCCTGTGTTTGTTTTTTCTCCGTGTTTAGCGAAGATTTCTTCTTTAATCTCTTTAGTTAAATACATTCCAATATTGGTTTAATGATTTTTATGTATGTCTTATATCCTTTATAAGACCGTGCAAAAGTACTATTTAATTCTATATATGCAACAAAAAAATAATGTTTATAATTGAATTTTTAATACGCTTTCGATTTCAATAGCAAGTCTTACCAAAAAACAGTATATAAAGCTGCGGTTACCGCTACTATAATCAATGCGCCAACCGTAAAACTTGGTGACATTTTGAACATGGTTTTATCCACTTCCAAACCATTCGTTTGAACTCCGTTTCTAGTTTCATACTTACTAATAAAATACATTCCGATAACACAAATTAGAAAAACAAATCCCATTCGATCAATAAAAGGAATCTCATAAACACCATTAGCATTCGGAACTGAAAATCCCATTGGGTTTAGGAACGATAAATCTACTATTGCAGGCATAAATTTGAATATTATCGAAAATATAAATCCTCCAATGGTTGCAAATAAAGCAGCATTGGAAGTAGTTTTTTTCCAAAAGAAGCCAAGAATAAACATGGCAAAGACTCCTGGACTTACAAATCCAGTGTACTCTTGAATGTATTGAAATCCACCTTTTTTGTCAATTCCTAAAAATGGCGCTACAATTATTGCAATAAGCATTGCGGTAATAATTGTTATTTTTCCTATTTTAACTAATTTCTTTTCATCGGCATCAACATTAAGTTTGGTTTTGTAAACGTCTAATGTGAAAATCGTTGCAATACTGTTGGCTTTTCCTGCCAAAGAAGCCACTATTGCAGCGGTCAAAGCCGCAAACGAAAGCCCTTTTAACCCAACAGGCAATAAATTCAATAAGGTTGGATAAGCTCTGTCTGGATTCAAACTTCCGTCTTGTAACATTTCGGTTTGAAAATGTCCATTTTGATATAATACATAAGCTGCAATGCCTGGTAAAACCACTATTATTGGCATCAATAATTTTAAGAAAGCGGCAAATAAAATTCCGCCACGAGCAGTTTTCAAATCAGCTCCTAAAGCTCTTTGGGTAATATATTGATTGCAACCCCAATAATTCAAATTGATAATTAACATCCCTCCTATTAATACCGAAAGCCCTGGTAAATCCATGTAATTCGGATTAGACTTATCAAAAATCATGTGAAAATGATCATTGGCATGTGTAGTCATCAGATTAAATCCATTGATTACTCCTTCTGAACCAAATTCTTTTGCCACTAAATTCAATGCTAAATAGGTGGTGATTAATCCGCCTAAAATCAAGAAAAACACCTGAATAACATCTGTATACCCAATAACTTTCATTCCGCCAAGAGTTATCATTACAGCAAAAACTGCCAAGAAAATCATACACAAAGTAATGTTTAATCCTGAAATACTGCTGATGGCCAATGCACCCAAATATAAGATAGAAGTCAGATTTACTAAAACATACAATAACAACCAAAAAACCGCCATAATCATCGCAACGTTACTATTGTAACGTTTGTTGAGATATTGAGGCATGGTAAAAATCTTGTTTTTGAGATAAACAGGCATGAAGAAAACCGCAACAATTACAAGAGTTATTGCTGCCATCCATTCGTAAGTAGCAATGGCTAATCCCATTTTGAAACCACTTCCGCTCATTCCTATAAATTGTTCAGCACTGATGTTACTTGCAATTAATGACGCGCCAATGGCCCACCAAGTAAGGGAACCTTCAGCAAGAAAGTAATCTTTACTACTTGATTCTGCTTTCTTTTTACGGTTGTAAATCCAAAATCCGTAGCCCACAATTATGATGAAATAAAGAAAGAAAACAATATAGTCTTTGGTTGCTAATGTTTGCATATTAGTTGGTTTTAGTTTTGTAATGTTGGTTAGGTAATTCTCTTAAAATCTTCGCACTTTGTTCTGGAGAAATGTCGCGTTGCGCTTCGCCTAACAATTCATAGCCAACCATAAATTTCTTAACAGTGGCACTTCTTAATAATGGTGGATAAAAGTGCATGTGAAAATGCCATTCTGGGTGCAAAATCCGATCTGTTGGAGCCTGATGAATTCCGGATGAATACGGAAATGATGTTTCAAAAAGATTGTCGTATTTTACGGTAATCCCTTTAATAACTTCTGCAAAAGCTGTAGTTTCTTGATTAGTCATGGCAATTATATTTCCAAAATGTCTTTTGCTAATAATCATCGTTTCATAAGGCCAAGTGGCCCAAAACGGAACTAAAACCACAAAATGTTCATTCTCAATTACGATGCGTTCATTTTGTTTTAATTCTTCTTCTAAATAGTCTTTTAGCAAACTGCTATTTTTTTTATTGTAATAAGAAAGTAAATTCTTTTGTGTTTTTTCAACCTGCGTTGGCAAAGACGATTGTGCCCAAATTTGTCCGTGTGGATGTGGATTACTGCAACCCATTACGCTTCCTTTATTCTCGAAAATCTGAACATAATTGATAAAATCCTGACTTCCCAATTCGATATATTGTTCCATCCATGTCTTCACCACTTTTTCAATTGAAGTAACTTCCATTTCTGGCAAGGTCAAATTGTGTTTTGGCGAAAAACAGATTACTTTATTTATACCTCTTTCTGGTTTGGATTGAAATAATGAATTTGGAGAATTTTCAAAAGAAACTTCATTTCTTAATAAAGCGGAGAAATCATTTTCAAAAACGTAACAATCGGAATAATCGTCATTTTTTATTCCGTTGGAACGAACATTTCCCGAACATAAATAGCAGTTTTCATCATGTTCTGGACGATTGTCTTCTACAATTTTTTCGTTTTGCCCTTGCCATGGTCGCTTGGAACGATGGGGAGAAACCAAAATCCATTCGTCTAGCAACGGATTGTATCTTCTATGGGGATGCTCGTTATTGTTAAATTTTTCCATAATTTAGTTTTTATAAATCGATGTTCCGTTTGAAATTTTCACTTTATAAGATTTTAATTCAATACCAAAAGCATTTCTATAGAGTTCGGCTATTTTATTAATGAGTTCGTTTTCAGTACCTTTTTCGACTAGATTTATAGAACAACCACCGAATCCACCACCCATCATTCGGGCTCCTAAAACTGATTTTTCATTTTGAACTGCAGCTACTAAAAAGTCAATTTCGTCACAACTTACTTCATATTCTTGGGACAAACCATGATGTGTTTCCGTCATTAATTTTCCTAATTTTTTATAATCTGAATTTGATAATGAATCAACAGCATCTTGAACACGCTGAATTTCTTTTACTACAAAATGACAGCGTTTGAAAATGGTTATTCCTAATTCACTTTTTAGAGAATTTACCATTTCTACCGTACAATTTCGGAAGGTTTTTACTTCAGTAAAATGTTGTTTTATGATGGCTAATCCTTGTTCAACTTCATTTCTTCGGTCGTTATATCCCGAAGTTAAATGCGTGTGTTTTACATTACTATCCAATAATAGTAACGAATGGTTTTTGAAATCCGCTTTGTGGTATTCGTATTCTAAAGTGTTGCAATCCAATTTAATCACTTTGTTTTTTTTACCAAAAACGGAGGCAAACTGATCCATTATTCCGCAATTTACACCTACAAAAGTATGTTCCGATTTTTGTCCGATAAGTGCAATTTCTTCTTTGGTTAAACCTAAATCAAACATATTATTGAAAGCATAAGCAAATCCACATTCCACAGCTGCTGAGGAGGAAAGCCCAGAACCGATGGGAACGGAACTACTAAAAACCGCATTAAATCCGTTTATAAATTGTTTCTGTTCTTTTAATTGTTGTAAAACTCCTAAAATATAATTAATCCACATAATTGTATTTGGAACTAAAGTATCTTTTAAATCAAATTCGAAAACTTCATTCAAATCTTTAGCTACAATTTTACAACTAGAGTTTTTGTTTGGCGAGATAGCAATGCAAACATATTTATTAATGGCTGCTGGTAAAACATAACCGTCGTTGTAATCTACATGTTCTCCAATAATATTGATTCTTCCAGGCGAAAGAAAAATAGAAATGGGTTGGTTGTGAAACAATTTTTCAAAATGTTCCTTTGTATTTTGTATTAGTATTTTTTTCATAGGCTTCAAGCTGAACTTGTTTTAGTATCTTTTTAATTTATTTCAAAGTGATTATTTTTTTTGATTGATAACAACTGATGCTGAAATCAATCCATTTGATTTTACTTCAAATTTTACTTCACCAACGGTTTTCCCTGCTTGAACAATTACTTGACATTTGCC
>CAIRNC010000037.1 GCA_903879875.1 uncultured Bacteroidota bacterium | reverse complement strand
TTCAAAATACTAATTTAAACATACAGAAACCTTTGCGGTAAAATAACCTTATGACCAATATTCAATTTATCTCCAAAATTGTTGCTACGGCAGCGATAAACATTCAAAAAACCGTTCAACTTTTAAGTGAAGATTGCACGATTCCCTTTATTTCTCGTTATCGAAAAGACCAAACGGGTAATCTCGATGAGGTTCAGATTGAGCAAATCGCTAAACTTTCTAAACAATACGACGAGATTGTAAAACGAAAAGAAAGCATCCTCAAAACCATAGAAGAACAAGGTCAACTTACGCCTGAATTGCAACAGAAAATCACGAATAGTTTTGATTTACAAGAAATAGAAGATTATTATTTGCCTTTCAAAAAGAAGAAAAAAACCCGTGCCGATGTGGCTCGTGAATATGGATTGGAACCTTTGGCAAAATTAATGATGGCTCAAAACAATGACGATATTGATTTTATTTCCACCCGTTATTTGAATGAAAATGTAATTAATGAAGAAGCCGCATTGCAAGGCGCAAGAGATATTGTTGCCGAATGGATTAACGAAAATGTTTTTGTTCGTAAGCAAATGCGTCGTTTGTATCAACGCAAAGCCAGCATTGCCACCCAAGTAGTAAAAAAGAAAGCCGAAGAGGAAGGGGCTCAAAAGTTTGCTCATTATTTTGATTGGTCAGAGCCTTTGTCCAAAGCACCATCGCACCGTTTGTTGGCCATGCTTCGTGCCGAAAACGAAGGGTTTGTAAAACTTAAAATAGAAGTCGATGGCGAGGAAGCCTTCGATTTGATAGATGAAATCATCATCAAAAACAGAAAATCACCAGCTGTTTCGCAATTGCAATTGGCTATTGAAGACAGCTACAAAAGATTGCTAAATCCTGCCATTTCAAATGAAACCTTACAAGAGGCCAAAGCCAAAGCCGATACCAATTCGATTCAAGTTTTTGCCAATAATTTAGGGCAACTGTTGCTTGCACCACCTTTGGGCGAAAAACGAATTCTAGCTATTGATCCGGGATTTCGTTCAGGTTGTAAAATAGTTTGCTTGGACGAGAAAGGTGATTTGTTGTACAACGAAACCATCTATCCGCACGCGCCACAAAACGAAACGACCATGGCAATGAAGAAAATCCGTTCGATGGTCAATGCTTATAATATTGAAGCCATTTCCATTGGAAACGGAACCGCTTCGAGAGAGACTGAATTTTTTATTAAAAAGATTGCTTTTGATAAACCGGTTCAGGTTTTTGTAGTTTCAGAGGCAGGTGCTTCGGTGTATTCGGCAAGTAAAATTGCTAGAGACGAATTTCCGAATTATGATGTTACCGTGCGTGGTTCGGTTTCTATTGGAAGACGACTTTCGGATCCGTTGGCAGAATTGGTAAAAATTGATCCAAAAGCAATAGGAGTGGGGCAATACCAGCACGATGTCGATCAAAATAAATTGAAAGAAGAATTGGATGCAACGGTAATTCGTTGTGTAAATTCAGTAGGAATCAACATCAATACGGCGAGCAAACATTTGTTAAGCTATGTGAGTGGAATAGGAGAGAAGTTAGCAGAAAACATTGTCGTTTATCGTTCCGAAAACGGTGCTTTTGAGGACAGAAAACAATTGAAAAAAGTACCTCGTTTGGGCGAAAAAGCCTTTCAGCAAGGAGCGGCTTTTATCAGGATTCATAACGGTAAAAACCCGCTAGACAATTCGGCTGTTCATCCAGAAGCCTATGCAATTGTGGAGAAAATGGCAAAAGATTTAAAGCTAACCGTTCCTGATTTGATTGCCAATAAAGAAAAAACTAAATTGATTTCAGCTGAGAAATACATCACATCTGAAATAGGGATTTTGGGGATAAAAGACATTATCAAAGAGTTAGAAAAACCAGGATTGGATCCTCGAAAAGCAGCAAAAGTTTTTGAATTTGACCCCAATGTAAAAACAATCAAAGACCTTCGGTCGGGTATGATTTTGCCTGGAATTGTAAATAATATCACAGCTTTTGGTTGCTTTGTTGATATTGGAACCAAAGAAAGTGGTTTAGTACATATCTCACAACTCAAAGCGGGTTTTGTATCAGATGTGAATGAAGTAGTGAAACTGCACCAACAAGTTACTGTAAAAGTGGTTGAGGTCGATGAAGATAGAAAACGCATCCAGTTGACGATGGTTTTATAGAATTAACTATATTTGTTTTATGAATCAAGAAATAACCATAAACGACTTTTCTGCACACCTTTTTTGGGATGTGGATAAGAAAGCATTTGATTTGAATACCTATAAATTCTTTTTTATTCAAAGAGTTTTGGAATATGGCAGAATGAATGATTGGAATCTAATAAAAAGATTATACGGAATGGAAGCGATAAAAGAAGCTTCATTAAATGCAAGAAGCTTAGACGCTGTTACACTTTCGTTTGTTTCAACCCTTTTTAATATCGATAAAACCGAGTTTAGATGTTACAAACACAGACAGTTGTTCCAGAACTTATGGAACTCTTAAAAAAACTAATGTTAGAGGAAAAATTCTCTAATTATTTTTTGGTTGGCGGCACTTCATTAGCATTACAAATTGGACACAGAAACTCAATAGACATTGATTTATTTGGAGATCAACCGATAGATTATGAATTATTTATCACTATTTTAAATGAAATTGGCAAAACGGAAGTATCAAAAAGTTCCAAAAACATTTTGATAACACTCGTTGATGATATAAAAGTTGATTTTGTAAATTATCGGTATCCTTTATTAGAAAAGCCAATAGAAATTGAAGGAATTAGAATGCTATCCAAAAAAGATATTGCAGCAATGAAACTCAACGCAATTGCTGGTCGTGGAAGTAAAAAAGACTTTATAGACTTGTATTTTTTATTAAATGAATTTACATTAAGAGAAATTCTCGATTTTTATAATCAAAAATATTTTGACGGTTCTGAATTTATGGTATATAAAAGTTTGTCCTATTTTGAAGAAGCTAATATGCAACCAGAACCTGAAATGTTTCAATCTTTCAATTGGGAAATCTGCAAACAAAAAATAATTGAGGAAGTTATTAAGTTGTAATATATACCGATTTAGCGATGCTTTCC
>CAIRNC010000036.1 GCA_903879875.1 uncultured Bacteroidota bacterium | reverse complement strand
TTAATCACTGGTGCTGACATTACGGGAATTCCAGCATTCAAATAATAGATTAAACAATAAATAAAATTGATATAAAATGCTTCTCTTTATCGGGAAGCATTTTTACATTTGTCCAAATATGTACTTCCAACATTCTTAGTAAATACGCAAAGCATCCTAAAAAATTATGACTATTCAAGAAATAAATCAGTCGATAGCCAATCAAAAAAGTCAATTGTTGCAACATTCGTTATACGAAAAAGTAAAAACCATAGACGATTTGCATTGCTTTTTGGAAAATCACATCTATGCGGTTTGGGATTTTATGTCGCTTTTGAAAGCTTTACAAAACAAGTTGACCTGCACTACAATTCCATGGATGCCTGTAGGAAATCCTGAAATTCGATATTTAATAAACGAAATTGTAGTCGCCGAAGAGACTGATTTGGCTTATGATGGTTCCAGACAAAGTCATTTTGAAATGTACTTAGATGCCATGCAAGAGTGTGGTGCAAACACAAGTCCAATTATCCGTTTTTTAGAAAATGTAAAAAACACCCAAAACATCTTCGTTTCTATCAAGCAAAGCGATTTACATCCCAATGTAAAAGCATTTCTTGAATTCTCATTTGGAATTATAGAGTTAGGAAAACCACATCAAATTGCAGCAGCTTTTACTTTTGGTAGAGAAGATTTGATTCCGAGTATGTTTACCGAAATATTAAAAAATTTCCAAACTAATTTTCCAGAAACTAAATTGGACAAATTGGTCTATTATTTTGAACGCCATATCGAATTAGATGCCGACGAACACGGACCAATGGCCATGCAAATGATTACAGAACTTTGTGGGTCTGATGCTCAAAAATGGAAAGAAGTAAACGAAGTTTCTATTCAAGCCTTGGAAAAACGAATTGGATTATGGGATGCTATTGAAGCGCAAATGACTATGGAAATTGAATTTTCATAATGTTCCAGTGCCAGAAACAGTTGAAGTTGCGGAACTGAGTTTTCTCCACAAATAGAAAACGTAGTTAGAAAAAAGAAACGAAAACTAGCGATTGTTTTTAAGGCCTTATTACGGTTAGGCTATTATTTACAAATTCTGTTATAAAGAAAATAGCAATTTACTATGAATGTCAGAACAAATATTGCAACTTGTAATAATCCTAGTTTTATTACGCGGTTAATGTAGTTTGTTTTATCTATTTTCCTTTCAATAAAAGTATTTAGTACAAATGTTATCGCAAACGAAATTATAAAAATTTGAGTATAAAATTCGATTGCTTTTGGCAATGTTTTTCTAAAATCTTCGCAAGTAATGTCGGATATTAAAAACAATCCAGTTACAAAGTAGATATTAAATAGATTTGCTATAGAATTTAAGATGTACTTTATTTGTTTCAATTGTTTATTTATTTGCTATTCAGCTTACCGCTAACTTATGAATGCAGGAAATAGATCCTACTATTGGGTAAAAATAAAAATTACACGGTTAAACCGTGCTAACAATAATACGATATAAAAAGTATTGTTTTTAGATTTGTTCCTGGATCAAACCAATAATTGTATTGGCATCGAGTTCTCCGGATTGACGCCATACCATCTGTCCTTCTTTATAAATCATTAATGTAGGAACGCCTTTTATTCTCAAGGCATCAGCTAGTTCTTGATTTTTTTCGACATCAATTTTTATCACTTTGGCTTTGTCGCCAAGGGCAGCAGCTACATCTCTAATGACAGGGTGCATTGCAACGGATTGGTCATTCCATTCTGTGTAAAAATCAATTAACACTGGAATTGGTGCGCTTATAAGTTCTCCAAATTTTGACATAAAAGCAAAATATTTAATTTTCTATTCTAAGAAAAAGAAGCAATTAGATTACAAATATAGGGATTTTAACAAATCACACTATACTTTTTCCTTTTTTTAGTTCAATTACTGTTATTTCTGGCCAAATTCCAACTCTTCCCGGATAAGCATGGAAGCCAAATCCACGATTGACATAAATGTATCTTCCTGAATTTTCGTATAATCCCGCCCATTGTTTGTACATATATTGTACAGGGCTCCATTTGAAAAATCCAGGAATTTCAATGCCAAATTGCAATCCATGGGTGTGTCCCGACAATGTTAGATGAAAATGTTTGTCATCTTTTTTTATCACATGTTCCCAATGGGATGGATCATGTGACATTAAAATTTTAAAATCTTCTTTGGTTAATCCTTGAGCAGCTTTATTCAAATCACCTGCTTTCTTGAAGTTGTGACCCCAGTTTTCTACACCAACCAAAGCCATTTTATCCGCTTCTTTTTCAATAAAAGCATGTTCATTGAGCAACAATTGAAACCCTATTTGATGGTACAAATTTTTAATTGCTTGAAAATTATCTTCTTTATCTTTAATTGATGGCCATGTTATATATTCTCCATAATCATGATTTCCAAGTACCGCATATTTACCATATTTGTGGGGCTTTATACGATTGAAAGTGTCCAACCAAGGATGCATTTCTTTAGCATGAGTATTGACAATATCACCAGTAAAAAGAATCATATCCGAATTTTGTTGATTAACCAAATCAATGGCATATTCAATTTTTTCTTTGTTATCAAAGCTACCGCTATGTACATCTGAAATTTGAGTTATTCGGAATCCATCAAAAGCATCGGGTAAATCAGGAAAAAAAACAGTTTGTTTTATTACTTTAAAATTATATTTTCCTTCAAAAATGCCATAAATAAGTGACGCAAAGGGTATCGCTGCCAATCCCATTGCCACTTGGCTTACAAATTTTCGTCTAGAGGGAAAATTACTGATTTCAGAATCATTGTTTACAAAAAAATTAATGGCACCTGTGGCTAAACGAAATAAGTCTTCGCCAAACATGATTAAAGTAAGTAAAATTTTGGGGATATATACCAATAGCACAATGCCCATGGTAAGCATCGTTTGCTTGGTTTGTCCTACAGAACGATCAAATTTAGAAAAAGAATAAAATAAAAAAAGAAGCAACAAAATACTCCCAATTTGATAAACCAATAAGGCCCATTTTAATTTAAATATTGTTTTAAATGCTTGATAAGCATAAATTTCAATAAAGAGTAATACAAGTAAAGCAATTATCCAACGAATCATTTTGAAATTTTTAGACAAATTAACAAATTATGAACGAACCAAAAGTTTTTATTATCAAAAATTTAACTTGAAATAATACGAGTATAAAATTACAATGACAGTCCCGATAACTAGCTGATATTTTCTCGATAATATTTATATTCTATAACTTCAAATAAAAATCTTTTGTCAATGTAGTATATGCTTCGGTATAGCAGTGTCTTTGTGTTTCAATAACTAAGTTGTCGATGATACATTCAGATTTTATTCTACTGAAAGCCATTAAACTTCGTTTGACTTCAGCAGTTGGAGTTCCTTGAACATGAGAAATTTTAAAGGGAAATAATTCAAAATCGTTTGCCAAAGTAACAAAACGATCTTCTTCTGTATAAGGAATAATAATTGCTAAAATGCCGTTTTCAGAAAGTAACAAATCAGCTGCTTCAATTAAATCTTCAAATGGAAGCGCATCTTGAAAACGAGCTAAATCGCGTTGTTCGTTAGACGTTTTATAATCGTTTTTATAAAAAGGAGGATTAGAAACAATCAAATCATATTCCTCTTCAGGTTCTTCAACAAATTCATCCAAACCCGCATGAAAGCAAAATAGGCGGTCGTTCCAAGGAGAATTTTCAAAATTATCAGTAGCTTGTTCATAAGCTTGTTCGTCAATCTCTAAAGCATCTATTTGTTGGGCACTACTTCGTTGAGCAAGCATCAAAGCAATTATTCCAGTTCCTGTTCCAATATCCAAAATGGAATAGGGATTGTTATCAATGGGACACCAAGCGCCAAGCAAAACCCCATCTGTGCCAATTTTCATTGCACATTGGTCTTGATTTACAGAAAATTGTTTGAAATGAAACATACTATTTCAGATTGAAGTTTAACGAATTATGATTTGCATTTTTGAGTAACGGAACACTAAAAACGGAACACTTTGTTTCTAAAGGTACATTTCAACGAGCCCTTCAGGCAAATTCATTATAACTTTTTTATTCGCTCGATCAATTTTTACTAAAAAATGATCTATCATTGGGATAAGCATTTCTACATTACCATTCAAAACTTCAAAAAGAGGTTGAGCAGTAGTGTCGTTTACGGCCTGAATAACTCCGAAAACCCCCAATCGTTGATCTTCGATTTCAAAACCAACAACTTCATGGAAGTAAAATTTATTGCCACTAAGTTTGGGCAACATTTTCAATGGAAGATAAATTCCATTGCCTAAAATAGCATCTGCATCTTCTTCAGAATTTACATCTTCAAAATGAACTCTTAAAAAATCATTTTTGTGAAGAGAACAGTTTTCAATAAAAAAAGGAACCAAGTGTTTGTTGCATTCAACAAACACTGATTCCAAATTATCATATAACTCAGGTTCGTCAGTATCTAAATAAATAAGGACATCCCCTTTAAAACTAAATTTTTTTGCGATTTTACCTAAATAGAAACACTCTTCTTTACGCATTATCGCAACTTAAATTAAGCTTCAGTTTCTTCGTTATTTTCTTCAGTTGTAGGAGCTTCGTCTTCTGTAGCTTCTGTTTCTAATTCTGCAGTTGCAGCTTCAGCAGCAATTAAATCAGCTTCAGCTTTTGCAGCATCAGCCAAACGTTTTGCATTTACCGCTTGTTCCGCTTTAAAAGCTTTTGCTTTAGCATCTGCTTGAGCTTTAGTCAAACCTTCTTTTTTAGCATCTACTTTTCCAGCTTTTGCTTCTAACCAAGTAGCTAATTTAGAATCTGCTTGCTCTTGAGTTAAAGCTCCTTTACGAATACCTCCATCAAGATGGTGTTTCAATAATGCTCCTTTGTAAGAAAGAATAGCTCTTGCAGTATCCGTTGGTTGAGCACCATTGTGCAACCATTGTACTGCGCTATTCAAATCTAATTCAATAGTTGCAGGGTTTGTATTTGGATTGTAAGTACCTATTTTTTCTAAGTATTTACCGTCTCTTTTTGAGCGAGCATCTGCCGCTACAACCCAGTAAAAAGGTTTTCCTTTTTTTCCGTGTCTTTGTAATCTAATTTTTACTGACATAATCTTATGATTAAATTTTGAGGTACTCGACCTCCGTTAATTAAGTGTGCAAAAGTAATATTTTTTTTCTAACGAACTAATTAGTTTTAGTTTTTATTGAGTCGTTTTTATGCAAAAATGTTAATTATTGTTTTAAAAGCATATTTTCTTCTACTTTAATTAGATTATTTCGTTTTAAAAACTATTTTTGTATTTAATTTTTATAAAAACTTTTAAACGTACTATTCTGATGAAAAAAATCGCATCGCTTTTAATACTAATGGTAGCTATTGTATCTTGTGAAAAAGATGTAAAATTTAACGACCCTGCTTTTCAAGGTCAAAAAGATAATTTTTTATGGAAAGCAGATGCTACAACAAGTGATACATTAAATCATTACATGACTATTAATGCTTTTCACGGCTCAGAGGTTGTTTCATTAGTAATACCTACACCAACAGCACCAATTTCTAAAGCCAATCCTGTAACTTATAAATTGGGCTCAGAAGCTCCTGTAACACCACTAAATATTGCAGACACAATTAAAGCTACCTATAGTTACTCTGATGGAGGTGTTATACTTGACTATGCTACAGGAAAAGACTTAGGTAATGGTGAAATTGTAATCACAGAATATGATTTAAACACCAAAAAATTATCTGGAACCTTTAGATTTAATGCCAAATATTTAGGAACAAACACAATAGTTCCAGAAAATTTAAACTTTCAACAAGGTTTTATTTATAGAATTCCGGTTCAATAAATCCATAAATAGGACAATTATACAAACCATCTGAGATTCAGATGGTTTTTTTTATGATAAAATTTTCTCCAAAACAAATCAAATAATAGCTAACTAAAATTTCTAAATCTATAATATTAAATTAAATAACTTAATATATAGTGGATTGCATTGAAAATAAGATTACATTTGTTGGAATTATACTAAATTAGTAATTATGAATATTTTCGTAGGAAGTCTTCCATTCAGTATTGAGGAAGCAGATTTAAGAGAGTCTTTCGAGGCTTACGGTGCAGTTGATTCTGTAAAAATTATAACTGACAAATTTACTGGAAGAAGTAAAGGATTCGGTTTTGTTGAAATGTCAAATGATGATGAAGCACAAAAAGCAATCGATGAATTGAACGGGGCTACTGTTCAAGGTCGTGCAATTGTTGTAAATAAATCAGAGCCAAAACCAGAAGGAGAAAGAAGAAGCTTCAATGGTGGTGGAAATCGTGGTGGTGGATATGGTGGAAACGATCGCAATAGCGGTGGTGGATACGGTGGAAACAGTCGTGGTGGAGACAATCGTGGAGGTGGAAACAGAGGAGGTTACTAATACGTAATTTTTTCTAAATTCTTTTCTGAAAGATGTATTGATTTTAATAAATCAATTAAAAAAAAGCCATTTATCAATTCGATAAATGGCTTTTTTTATGTTTAAAGATTTCAATTAATTACAGGCAATTTTATTAACTCGAACTTGATGTCTTCCCCCTTCAAAAGTGGTGTTTAAAAAAGCAGCTACCATTTCAACCGCTTGTTGAATAGAAGTAAAACGTGCCGGAATACTAATTATATTTGCATCATTATGTTGTCGTGCTAAAACTGCAATTTCTTTAGTCCAACAAAGTGCTGCTCGAACATTTTGATGTTTATTGACTGTCATTGCAATTCCATTTCCAGAACCACAAATTACTATGCCAATATCTGCTTTTTGGGTAGTCACATCATTTGCTACACGGTGTCCAAAGTCTGGATAATCAACACTTTCAAAAGTATCTGTCCCATAATTCGTAACTTCATGTCCATTTTCTTTTAGAAATTGAACAATTGCTATTTTATAATCGGGTCCTGCGTGATCGTTTCCAATTGCGATTTTCATGATTTGATTTTGTTCAAAATTAACAGAACAAATATAGAATGGTTTAGTTGATATATTACTATCTAAAAGTCAAATTAATAATTTGACTTTTTTAAATTGGTGTTTATGGATTTTGTTCCATAGTTTGAGTTTCGTTCGCGTTAACTGCTCTAGAATTTAAAGCATTATTATTCTGATCGGTAACAATAGCTACAAAGCTAAGGTTTGCAGCATTGCTAATCGAAGCTGGAACTGGCACTGAAAAAGTTTTTAAAAGTTGTTGGCTGACTAAAATGTTTTCAGTTATTGGACTGCCAAGTAGTGGTGTAAGTGAACTCCTTAGTACATGTTTATGAACGTAATTATGATAAGTTGGTGAATTAGAACTTCCGAAATAAGAAGAATAATTGGTTTGATCATGGATTAGATCATTCTCTAAAACTAAAACTACTAGTTTTAATCCTGTATATTGTTGAGCAAAATTTAATTTCACATCCAAATTTATATTTCCATTTGAAACAGCAGCATCTAAAGCAATTCCTATACCGCAATTTGCACTTGTTAAATTAATAGCCTGAGCTATATTTGTTACTTCTGGAAATTTCCATACTGTAGTTCTATTTAGTCTTGAAATTGGCAATGCCAAAGGGTCATTTGGCGAAACTAAGTCTTTCAACGGTTGAATATCAGCATAATCATAAGGATCATTCCCATTATGAATAGCAACTACGACCGCATCGTCTGTTTGCGCTTGGACCTGTTCAATAGCATAAGCAACTCGAGCGCAATTTCCACACCAAGTTCCTGTATAATCTTCTATCAAAACTCTTTTTTTGAAATAGCCAGAAATAGGAGGTCCTTGTAAATCGGTTG
>CAIRNC010000035.1 GCA_903879875.1 uncultured Bacteroidota bacterium | reverse complement strand
ATTTTTAGGGAAGCATCACCATTTCCATAAGGGTTGGACTGGTTTTTAAACCCTTTAAATGTATCTAAAATAGAATTAGAGGCACTACTAATTTTGTCAGTATCGGTTCCTACCAAAATAGAAAAACCAGCCACAACTCCCTCTTGCCTTTCTGAAACGGTTCGGGTTACCAAAACAGGCTTTCCTAGTGAAGGCGCTTCTTCTTGCACACCACCAGAATCGGAAATAATTAACGTTGATTTTTGCATCAACCAAACAAATGTGGGATAAGAAACGGGAGGAATGAGATATATATTAGGCTTATTATCTAATAATTGGGTTACAATTCCTTTTACATTCGGATTTAAATGCACGGGATAAACAAGGGCAACATCATCTCTTTCAGCCAATTTAAGCAGGGCATCACAAATGTTTTTAAAGCCTTCACCAAAGTTTTCTCTTCGATGACCAGTAACCAAAATTAATTTCTTGTTTTCGGGCAAAAAAGCCTTTAAATTTTCTATTTCGGGTAGCAAATAACCGTCCTTTTCAATTTTGTTCTTAGTCCAAAATAACGCATCAATTACTGTATTTCCCGTTTGGATAATGTTTTCTGCTAAAATTCCTTCGTTTAATAAATTCTGTGTGGCTTCATTAGTTGGCGTGAAATGAAAATCGGCTATTCGACTCGTCAATTGTCGGTTGATTTCTTCAGGGAAAGGGGCTTTTTTATTATAAGTTCGTAGTCCAGCTTCTACATGTCCCACTTTAATACCCAAGTGAAAAGCAGCTAAGGCAACAATTGAAGATGTTGTGGTGTCGCCATGAACCAACACTAAATCTGGTTTTTCAACCATTAAAACTTCATCAATACAACTTAAAATGGAGGCACTCAAGGTATTCAAAGTTTGATTGGATTGCATTAAATTGAAATCATAATCCGGAATAATTTCAAAAAAATCCAACACTTGGTCTAACATTTCGCGATGTTGTGCTGTAACACAGACTTTGACTTCAAAATCATTTTTCTTGATTTCGTGAAACAAAGGTGCCATTTTTATAGCTTCAGGTCGTGTACCAAAACAGAGAAGGATTTTCATGGATTAAATAATTTCAGTAATTTTTCCAGCAAAAACGCGCTTGTGCATTTCCTCTCGGTTTTCAAGAACTATTGGGTAAAAGGGTGTCGAAAATGCAATACTTTTTCCAGAATTTAGAGAAGCCCAAACTTTCACTTGTAAAGAATAAACTCCCGAATTAAGAGCAGAAACATCAAGTGTTAGCTTTTTTATGATAGATTCATTCTTTGCTAATTTTTTTTCATAAAGCATTATTTCAATTCCATTAAAATCAATCATTTTTACAAAAAAGGAACCATCATATATCGAAACGGCTTCGTTTAAAAGTGTTTCTATAGTAATTAAATCATTTTTAAGACAGAATTTCATATCAAAATTAGAACTATTTAAATCTTCACCGTTTAAATAAATGTCAATTATTTCTGCTGTTGGAGCAATTTTTAAAATACTTCCTTGATTTAGTAAAATACTTCTTTTACATAATAGACTAATCGCTCGCATGTCATGACTCACAAACAAAACTGTTCTTCCGCCTTGACGGGAAATATCTTGCATTTTGCCAATGGCTTTTTTTTGGAATTCGGCATCTCCAACGGCTAAAACTTCATCAACTACCAAAATTTCGGGTTCCAAAAAGGCAGCAACTGCAAAAGCCAATCGAACAGTCATGCCGCTACTATAGCGTTTTACTGGAGTGTCAATATAGCGTTCACACCCTGAAAATTCAATAATTTCATCGATTTTGGATGTGATTTCTTTTTTTGTCATTCCAAGAATGGCGCCGTTAAGATAGATATTTTCTCTTCCGGTCATTTCTCCATGAAATCCAGTTCCTACTTCTAATAAAGAGGCAATTCGGCCTTTGGTTTTAATGCTTCCAGTTGTGGGAGCTGTAACTCGCGATAAAATTTTTAATAAAGTAGATTTCCCTGCACCATTTTTGCCTATAATCCCAAGGACTTCGCCTCGCTCTACTTCAAAATTGATATCTTGTAATGCCCAAACATAGTCACTTTCGCCTTTTTCACTTCGATTATTTACTTCTCCAATTTTAAGATAAGGATTTTCTTTTCCTCTCATTTTGTGCCACCATCGGTTCAAGTCATGACTCAAAGTTCCAGTACCTACTTGACCTAAGCGGTATTGTTTTGAAATATTTTCGGCTTTTAAAATAATATCGTTGGAAAGCATAATGGCACTAAATCAGTCTTCAAATATAATTGTTTTTAAATCAAATTTTAATGGAATATTTCTAAAAATTAAGTCTTTTCTATTATTGTTGTTAGTACAACATTTGTATTTCTTTAATTTCAAAAGAGATTAAAGAGTCGTCTTCAAGCAACATTTCAAGTTTGCCATTCTCATTTACCTGTTGAATAATTCCCATAAATTGCTGACCATTTTGATTCTCAAATGCCATTGGAATTCCTTTTTTGAACAAGTATTTGTTGTATTCTTCCCAAAGTTGCTTGCTTTCATTATTCAATATTCGCTTCATATTGTTTTGGATAGCATTTATTATACAATAAAGAATTTCATCAATATCGAATGGGGTTGCTTTGGCTAAAGTTAATGAAGTTGCACGAGGTAAATCCTCAAAATTATTTTGATTGACATTCAAACCAATACCTACAATTGAAATTATTTCACCATCGGTTTTAATACTATTTTCGATTAAAATGCCACCCAGTTTTTTGTGGTCTGTCATTATGTCGTTTGGCCATTTAATGGATAATTTCGGAATTTTATAAAATTCTAAAACTTGAATTATTGAAAGCGAAACGGCAATATTTAATTGATAAATTTCATTAATATTCAGCAATATATCTTTAATCAAAATGCTAAATATTAGGTTTTTACCTGGCTCAGAAGTCCATTTTGCACCCATTTGACCTTTACCCTTAGTTTGATTTCTAGCGGTAACCACAATATAATTTTCAAGATATTGTTGACTAGCAATTTTTTTTAGGAAGTCATTTGTAGAATCTATGGCATCGAGTTTGATTACTCTCATATTCGATTAAGCATTTTAAATGTTAAGAATTGTGTTTTGCAAAAATACACTTTATCTTTTAGTATTTCAGAATGCCTAAAAACAATCCGATTTGGATTTAAAAACAAACTAAATTTAATCTTATGTTAAGGTTAAAATTTAATCGCAAAAAATGGTAACTTTGCAAACTTATACAAAAAAATAAATGACTAAAAAGAAAGTAAATAATGATGATTTATTAGCAAATATCATCAAGGGAATTGAAGAAGTGAAAGGTAACGATATAGACATTTTGGATTTAAGAGCTATTGATAATTCAGCTTGTGATTATTTTGTTATTTGTAATGGAAATTCAAATACACAAGTAAATGCAATAGTAAATTCAATTCAAAAAACAGTTTCAAAAGAATTAAAAGACAAACCTTGGCATGTTGAAGGTATGGAAAATGCGGAATGGGTTTTGATGGATTATGTGAATGTTGTGGTTCATGTTTTTCAAAAACAAATTAGAGAATATTATAATATTGAAAGTCTTTGGGGTGATGCTAAAATCACTACAATTCAAAATAAATACTAACTATGGCGAACGAGAACAAACCGAACCCTAAGAAAATTAATCTTGGTCCCTGGCTGATTCCAGGTGCTATTATTTCATTTTTCTTAATTTTTAGTTTACTAAATGGAAATGCCAATTTCGAAAAGCCATCTGAAATTTCTTCCACAAAATTTAATACTTTCCTCGAGAACGGTCAAGTTGATAAGGTAATTGTTTATAACAAAACCCAAGCAGAAGTTTATTTAACTGCAGCGGCTTTAAAAGATAAAGCACACGAAAAAGTATCAAAAAACATGTTGGATCAACCCAACAAAGGTCCTCATTATAATTTAGAAATTGGTAATGATGAACTTTTTCAAAAACGGCTTGAAACTGCTGTAACTGAAAAAAAGTTAAGGGACTTTAATTTTCTTCCAAAAAGTGAATGGGGAGAAATTATTATGACATTTTTACCAATTATCGTAATTGTTTTAATTTGGATATTCATCATGAGAAGAATGTCAGGTGGAGCAGGCGGTGGCGGTGGTCAACTCTTCAACATCGGAAAATCTAAAGCGCGACTTTTTGATGAAAAAACTGATATCAAAACTACATTTAAAGATGTAGCAGGATTAGAAGGAGCCAAAGAAGAGATTCAAGAAATAGTTGAATTTTTGAAAAACCCAGAAAAATACACTAACTTAGGAGGTAAAATTCCAAAAGGAGCTTTGCTTGTTGGCCCTCCAGGAACTGGAAAAACATTACTTGCAAAAGCCGTAGCAGGTGAAGCACAAGTGCCCTTTTTCTCTTTATCAGGTTCTGATTTTGTTGAAATGTTTGTAGGTGTTGGTGCCTCTCGTGTTAGAGATTTGTTCAAACAAGCGAAAGAAAAATCGCCAGCAATTATTTTTATAGACGAAATTGATGCTGTCGGACGTGCCAGAGGGAAGAACAATATGTCAGGTGGCAATGATGAAAGAGAAAGCACATTAAATCAGTTGCTTACTGAAATGGATGGTTTTGGAACCAATTCTAATGTAATTGTACTTGCTGCAACCAATAGAGCCGATGTGTTAGACAAAGCTTTACTTCGTGCAGGGCGTTTTGACCGTCAAATTTTTGTTGATTTACCAGATATTCGTGAACGTGCAGCTATTTTCGAAGTGCATCTAGCACCACTTAAAAAAATTGAAGGTTTAGATACTGATTTCTTAGCCAAACAAACACCTGGATTTTCAGGAGCAGATATCGCGAATGTATGTAATGAAGCCGCTTTGATAGCCGCTAGAAACAACAAAACAGCTGTGGATAAACAAGATTTTCTTGATGCCGTAGATAGAATTGTTGGCGGATTAGAAAAGAAAAATAAAATTGTAACTCCCGAAGAAAAGAAAGCAATTGCAATTCATGAAGCGGGACATGCAACCGTAAGTTGGATGTTGGAACATGCAGCACCACTTATAAAAGTGACGATTGTTCCAAGAGGGCAAAGTTTAGGAGCTGCTTGGTATTTACCAGAAGAACGTCTTATAGTTCGTCCAGATCAGATGTTAGACGAAATGTGTGCAACTATGGGCGGTCGTGCTGCAGAAAAAGTAACTTTCAATAGAATTTCTACAGGAGCTTTGAGTGATCTTGAAAAAGTCACCAAACAAGCACG
The DNA here is from genome assembly GCA_903879875.1 of uncultured Bacteroidota bacterium. Classification (GTDB taxonomy): domain Bacteria; phylum Bacteroidota; class Bacteroidia; order Flavobacteriales; family Flavobacteriaceae; genus Flavobacterium. Next base: position 788 of record CAIRNC010000035.1, on the reverse strand, counting down.
AGCTATGGTAACCATTTATGGTTTAAATGATAAAATTGGAAATGTAACTTATTACGACTCATCAGGTCAAGGAGAATACAATTTTTCAAAACCATATTCAGAAGAAACGGCAATGGTTATTGACAAAGAAATTTCTAAATTAATCGAAAGTCAATACGAAAGAGCCATTCAAATTTTAGAAGAAAATAAAGATAAATTAAATCTTTTGGCAGATATACTTATTGAAAAAGAAGTAATTTTTAAAGATGACTTAGAATTTATCTTTGGAAAACGGCCTTTTGACAAAAATTTGCAAGAAGAAACGGCTCTTTAAATCTCTATTTTAACATTTTATAAAAAATCTTAATTCAAAACATTTGTTTGAATTAAGATTTTTTTATCTTTGGAGGATTTCTGTATTGAAAATGTTTATTTTTTACTATTTTTTATGAGTCTTTTTAGAAAAATTTTTGGTGCTGGAACTGATCCATCTGAAGAAGAAAACGAATCTAATATTAATTCTTTTTCTCCTGAAAGTGTTATTCCTGTTGAGGAATTATTTACTTTGAACTTCAGAAAAAATGGAGGTAAATTTTTGTATTGCGAAAATTTATCTGAAGTTAAAACACACTTTGAAGATATTTTAGAAGAAAATGATTGGTTTGAAAGTGATGTAGTTTGCTACGAATCTAAATTATTTGACATTTTAGATGAAAATAAACTCAATTATATCAAACCAACTCAACCGAAATTTTTATTTTGTGGATGTGAAAATTTAATTGCTGATGAAGGTTCGGTATTATTTTCTT
>CAIRNC010000034.1 GCA_903879875.1 uncultured Bacteroidota bacterium | reverse complement strand
ATATCGCTTATTCCACATTTTTCTTTTTTTCACGATGGAATACCAAAGTTTTGAAACTGTTTCAGCAGTCTTTAAGCAGGTAATAGTTAGAAAAGAAAATATGTATTCCGTTACCGAATCCAAACATTTTTCATGAAGTAGTTGTATGAATCATAATTAATTGTATATTTGCAACCTTAAAAATTAATAAAACAATTTGTTATGTATGCAATCGTAGAGATAGCAGGGCAACAATTCAAAGTTAGCAAAGACCTAAAGGTTTACGTTCACCGTTTGACAAATGAAGAAGGATCAAAAGTTTCTTTCGACAAAGTTTATTTGTTAGACGACAACGGTACGATCACAATAGGCGCCCCAGCTATAGAAGGTGCTTCAGTAGAAGCCAAAGTGTTACAACACTTAAAAGGAGATAAAGTAATCGTTTTCAAAAAGAAAAGAAGAAAAGGTTACAAAAAGAGAAATGGTCATCGCCAATATCTTACTCAAATTGTAATTGAAGGTATTACTATGTCAGCTCCTAAAAAAGCGGCTCCTAAAAAAGAAGCTGTAGTGGCTGAAGTTGAGGAAGAAGCTCCAAAAAAGAAAGCGGTAAAAGCACCTAAAGAAGATACTCAAGAATAATAACAATTTAAAACTTATACGTCATGGCTCACAAGAAAGGTGTCGGTAGTTCTAAGAATGGTAGAGAATCAGAATCAAAACGTTTAGGCGTTAAGATTTTTGGTGGTCAAGCTGCTATCGCTGGGAACATCATCGTTAGACAAAGAGGTTCAAAACACAATCCAGGTGAAAACGTTTACATTAGTAAAGATCATACTTTACATGCAAGAGTTGATGGAGTTGTTTTTTTCCAAAAGAAAAGAGATAACAAATCGTATGTTTCTATACTTCCATTTGAAGCATAATATTTCTCAAAATAAAAATTATAAAATCCCCATGTCCAAAAGATTTGGGGATTTTTATTTTAATTCCACAAACTTTTTTAGGTAAATTCCAAAAAAGCAAAAAAATAAATTTTAATTGTACAAATTCTACTTATTGCTTTTTTATATAAAATGGTTTTATAATTAATTGAGTAAACAAAAAACCGATCATACAAAGCGATGCCGTCAAAATGTTTAGCTTGTGAAAGTTTCTATAGACTCCAAAATTATATTTCAACAAGTTTACTTTAGCTGATGAAATGGCATTTTCCCGAATTCTATAAAAGGCTAAACTTTCTGGAACAGGTTTTGCAATTTTTATTTTTTTAAGAATAGTTAGCCATAACATCCAATCTTGTCTTTTGCGAATGTTAGAAATTGGAAGTTTTCCAAAATAATTAACATCATAGATTGTTGTCAAATTCCCTATATAATTACAAAAAAACAATTGAAAATAAGTGAGTTTTTTCGGAGAATAAATAGTTTTAGATAATGTTTCCCCGTTATCATTAATGCAATCGTAAAATGAAAAAGTAAATGGTAATTTATTGGATTGCATAAAAGCAATTTGATTTTCTAATTTCAAAGGTTTCCATAAATCATCGGCATCTAAAAAAGCAATATATCGTCCAGTAACTTTAGATAAAGCGGTATTTCTTGCAACTCCAGTTCCTTCATTTTTTTGAAGTTGAAAAAGTTGAATCCGAGAATCAAGTTGGATAAATTTATTAACTACAGCGACTGTATTATCGGTAGAACAATCATCAACAATTAGTAATTCCCAATTAGCATACGTTTGTTTTTGAATGGATTGTATTGAATCGGCTATGTATTTTTCTGCATTGTAAGCGGGCATTATTATAGAAACCATAAGCGATTCCATAGATTAATACGCTTTTTTATCGCCTCTTATTGCATTAACTAAAGTCATAACAATAATTTTTGCGTCTAATAAAAAAGACCAGTTTTCCATATAAAAAATATCATATTTCACTCTGTAAATGATGTCTTTATCGTTTTCTACTTCACCTCTAAAACCGTTTGTTTGAGCAAGTCCAGTAATTCCAGGTTTAACAAAATGTCGAACCATAAATTTATCTATTCGTTTGGCATACATTTCGGTATGACTTACCATGTGTGGACGAGGGCCAACTACTGACATATCTCCTAGTAAAACATTGAAAAACTGAGGTAATTCATCAATACTTGTTTTTCTGATAAATCGACCCGTTTTGGTAATTCTTGGGTCGTTTTTTGACACCTGTTCTAAATCAGCGATTTCATTCAAATTCATAGAACGAAATTTATAACAATCAAATTCATGATAATTAAGCCCGTTACGTTTTTGTTTAAAAAAAACGGGGCCACTTGATTCCATTTTGATAAAAAAAGCTAGAATTGGGGTTAACCATGAAAGCACAAAGATGATGATAAATAAGGAAAATAAAAAGTCGAAAATACGCTTTAAATACTTATTAATTGGGTCTTCAAGCGGAATGGCTCTAAGGGAAATGATAGGGATATAGCCATAATAATCTAACTTCATATTTCTTGCAAAAAATTCTTTATCGTCAGGAAGAAATTTCAAAAGTTTTAAATTATTATCTGAAAAATCAATATAACTTTTGATTTGATTATTTGTCAAATCACTTAAAGAACAATAAATCTCATCTACTTTATGTTTCAAAATAAATGCAAAACTGTCTTCTATTTTAGATTTTTTATCACCTTCCAGATTGAAAACTTCAATCAGTTTATAGCCATAATCTGGGTTTTCATTAAAAAAATCAACAAGTTGACTTACATTTTTATCACTTCCTATAATTACTACTTTTCTGAAATTTCCGCCAAAAAGGGTTCTGAATTTTCTTAAGAAATAGTATACAAAAAGTTTTAAAGCTAAAATTAAAATTACAGTAACAATGGCATATATTAAGATAGATTTTGAATTGTAATTTTGTATGTAGAACCCTGAAAAAGCAAAACAAAGTAATGTAAAAAGGGTAAATTGTTTAACTACTTTTTCTAAAATAGAAACTACTTTAGTAAATCGATATACTTCATAAAAACCGAGATTTATCGCAATTATAATCCAAGAAATAGAAATGAGTGAAGCAAAATAAAGCGTATGAAAATCGTCCGAAAGAAGAAGATAGGAGAATAAATTAATTATTATCAAATCTAATAAATAGGTAAAAGGTCTAATATAACCTGAATATCTGCCCGTTTTATTTTTCATAAGTTAATTGATATACTTAGAAAAATCTTTATGTTCTTCTTTTAACAATTCCTCATTTGACAATGATTTAAAGTAATCATAGGTGATTTTCATGCCATCGTGTCGATTTGTTTTAGCTTCCCAGCCTAAAATTTCCTGAGCTTTTGTAATATCTGGCTTGCGTTGTAAAGGATCATTTATAGGCAATGGATGATACACTACTTTTTGTTTAGTAGCGGTAAGTTTAATAATTTCGTCGGCAAAATCTTTAATTGTTATTTCGTCGGGATTCCCAATATTTACAGGGTATACATAATCGGAATGTAATAATCTAAAAATGCCTTCTACTTGATCGTCAACGTAACAGAAAGAACGGGTTTGCATACCATCTCCAAAAATTGTTAAATCTTCGCCACGTAATGCTTGACCAATAAATGCAGGAATTACTCGACCATCATTAAGTCGCATTCGAGGTCCGTAAGTGTTGAAAATTCTAACAATTCTGGTTTCCACACCATGAAAAGTATGATACGCCATGGTAATGGATTCTTGAAAACGTTTGGCTTCATCATAAACTCCTCTTGGACCAATGGTGTTTACATTTCCATAATATTCTTCGGTTTGTGGATGAATTAGTGGATCTCCATAAACTTCGGAAGTAGATGCAATTAAAATTCTAGCTTTTTTTACTCTTGCCAATCCTAATAAATTATGAGTGCCTAAAGACCCTACTTTTAATGTCTGTATTGGAATTTTTAAATAATCAATAGGACTTGCAGGAGAAGCAAAATGAAGAATGTAATCTAAATCACCTGGAACATGTACAAATTTTGTAATATCATGATGATAAAATTCAAAATTTTCTAATTTAAATAAGTGTTCAATGTTTTTTAAGTCACCAGTTATTAAATTGTCCATACCTATAACATAATAACCTTCGGCAATAAATCGATCACACAAATGAGATCCTAAAAAACCTGCTGCACCTGTTATAAGTATTCTTTTCATGTGTTTCAATTATATAGATTCAAAAATTAAATTTTTTCAACTTCTTTTTTATTTGCTTCCAAAATGTTGAACATACAATAAAGCGTTATAAAAAAGACAACACCTCTTTGTCTGCAAAAAAAAGATTCTGTCAAAAATAAGATTATCATTGTTACTGAAAAAACTATATGAAGAAAATTTTTGTTTTTTATTGCTTTTCTAATATTTACAAATAACATCGCAATTAATATTAAAAATCCAAACACACCTAATTCTGCAAAAATTTGAACGTATTGATTGTGGAAATTAAAATCACCGTAACCATAATATAGATTATATTGTTTGGCTTTTTCTCTAATTTTTTCTTGAGTAGAATCCAAACCAAATCCTGTAAATAAAATAGGTTGTTCTTGTAACATTTCAATAAAAATACGTGCTTGAAAAACCCGTAAAGCTGTTCCAGGAAAAAAATTATTTTGTTGAAATTCCTTGTTATTCCATGCTTGTTTTAAACTAACATTGTAAACCAATTCTTTTTCATTACCAATGTTTTTATTAATGGTATTATCAACAAATGCGGTTTCATATTCGATTAAAAAACGCTCTTTGATGTTTGGCACAAATACAAAAGAAAAAATCATAAAAGCTGAAACTGTAGCAATTGTAATAAATTTTATACTGTTTCTAGTTTCCGAAAAATAGATGTAATAGTAAATAAGTAATAAAAAATCGATGAAAATGATACTTTTTGATGAAAGTAAAAAGACCAAAACACCAAGCATTACAGTGGCACTTCGCTCTATAACACTTTTGTTTTTTAAGGAAATAAAATAAAAAAGCGCAAATGACGAAAATACGGAAACGTAAATGGCATTCAATTCTAAAGTTACCAATTCATGATAGAAGAACACTCCAATATTACCCGTTAAAATATATCGATAAATCGCTTTAATTATATAGAAAAAAGCATAAAAAACCATTGCGAAGCTATAGATTCTAAAGGCTTTAAAAACATTTTCTTGATTCAGTTTAGGGATATATAAAAAGGCTAAAGGAGTAAAAAGGAACAACAGCTCTTTTTGCAATCCACTAGTGGACAAATTGATGTTTTGCGACCAACTTAGGGACAAAACCATTAAGAAGAAAAAAAGTATGGGTAAGAATAATGATTTGTTAAAAGGACGATTGAATTTGTGAAAAGATGAAAAAGAAATTACCAAAAACAATAAACTAGCCATACTCCCAAAAGCATATTCCAAAGGAATTGTAATTAATACGGTGGCTAGTAAATAAACAAAAACAACTGGGCTTTT
>CAIRNC010000033.1 GCA_903879875.1 uncultured Bacteroidota bacterium | reverse complement strand
GCTTCGGCATCGATTACAGTAAGTCCGGCATCAGTTGGTGGAAATACATCTGGCGATCAAACGATTTGTACAGGAGATTCAGCATCGGATATTAGTTTAACGGGGCAAGAGGGAACTATAATTAAATGGCAAAAATCAACCGATAATTTTGTGTCCACTCCATTAGACATTTCAAATACTTCTAATTCATTAACTGCTTCACAAATGGGTAGTTTGTCTCCAGTAGTTTATTTTAGAGCAGTAATACAAAATGGCGTATGTTCAGCAACCGTTTCAACGGTGTCATCTATAACAGTAAATGCAGCATCAATTGGGGGTTCATTATCGTCAAACCAAACCATCTGTATAGGTTCCATACCGGAAGATTTATCTCTAACAAGTAATGTAGGAAATGTAGTTTATTGGCAAAAGTCAACTACTTCTAATTTTGCGAGCCCAACCATTATTGCAGGTACCTCAACTACTTTAGCAGGTGTCACTATAGGAGCTTTAAGTACAGTAACTTATTTCAGAGCCGTAGTTCAAAATAATCCATGTACAATTGCTTATTCTAATTATGTAACAATCGATATTACTTCTGTTTTATCAGACGGAGGAACTGCAAGTGCTGATCAAGAAATATGTTCGGGCACAATGCCATCAGACTTATCAGTTATTGGTTATACTGGAAATATAATAAAATGGCAAAAATCAACATCTATAAGTTTTACATCTCCTACAGACATAGCCGTAAATACTGATGTTTTGGGTGGCGCAACCATAGGAAATCTAACAGCGACAACCTATTTTAGAGCAGTTGTACAGAATGGAAGTTGTTCAACAGCAAATTCAAATTACGTAACTGTTATTGTAAATACGGCTTCAGTTGGAGGAACAGTAACTACCGACGAACATATTGGTTATAATACGCAACCTTCCACATTCACCTTATCTGCAAATAATGGAGCAGTTTTGAATTGGCAAAAAGCCAATAATACCAACTTTACCACTCCTATAACTATTGCAAATACTACAAATATTTTGCCAGGAAGTATGATAGGTAATTTGACAGCAACAACTTATTTTAGAGCTATAATACAAAATGGTGTGTGTTCTAGCACTCCTTCTGGTTATGTTACTGTAACTGTAGATCCTGCTTCTATAGGAGGTACGGTAACATCAAATCAATCAATATGTACAGGAACATCACCAGCTACACTTACTTTGTCATCCTATACTGGCGTTATCCAAAGATGGGAAAGTGCTATTGAACCAACATTTAGCGCACCAACTACAATAGCAAATGTTTCTACAACGCTATCAGGACTATCCCCATTATCACAAACTACTTATTATAGAGCAGTTGTAAAAAATGGATTATCGGCAGTAGATTATTCTAGTTATACCACTATAACCGTAAATCCAACCACTGTTGGTGGTACAATTGGAGGAAGTCAGACTATCTGTTCAGGAAGTCAACCTGGCGATTTAACACTATCTGGACATACCGGAAGTGTAGTGAAATGGCAAAGTGCTACCAATAGTGCTTTTACGACTGACTTAACCGATATATCAAGCAGCACCTCGACGGTATTAACTGGTGAAAACATGGGAACATTGACCACAACTACATATTATAGAGCATTGGTACAAAGTGGAGCGTGTTCAAGTGCTTATGCGGCTTATGCTACAGTAAATGTAACTACCATTCCTACAGGAGGATCTGTAGGATCCAATCAATCTATCTGTACAAATACCACTCCAGAAGACTTAACGCTAACGGGTTATACAGGGACGATTGTAAAATGGCAGTACGATTATTACCCTGATTTTTCAACAGCTATAGATGTTTCTATCACGGATGCTACATTATCTGGTGGAAGTATAGGTAACCTAATAGCAACTACTTATTTTAGAGCTGTAGTTCAAAATG
>CAIRNC010000032.1 GCA_903879875.1 uncultured Bacteroidota bacterium | reverse complement strand
AGCGTTTTGAAACTGGCGCAGGACTTTTGGACGTCTATGAAATTTATTGGGAAGGTCAAGACAAACCAATTAAGTTATACCTCAACATTTACGAAAAAGGAATTCTAATGGTTCCTTTTGGACTGACTTTGAAAAAGTTGTAATCAAAATTTGAGATTGAAACCTCTTAATAGCTTTACTGATAATTTAGAATCAATTTAGTTTCCAATTCGTATTTCATAACTACATTTGCACTTTCAATAAATAAACACAAATGAATTTACAACATATACATAAAATTAAACATTTAAACAGTGGCAATTTCTTTTTATTGGCAGGGCCATGTGCCATTGAAGGTGAAGAAATGGCCATGCGTATTGCCGAAAAGTTAATAGGCATTACCAATAAACTCGAAATTCCATTTGTTTTTAAAGGTTCGTTCAAAAAAGCCAATCGTTCTCGAATAGATAGTTTTTCTGGAATTGGCGATGAAAAAGCTTTAAAAATTCTTAGAAAAGTTTCAGAAACATTTGATGTTCCAACCGTAACCGACATTCATACCAATGAAGATGCAACTATGGCGGCCGAATATGTAGATGTGTTACAAATTCCTGCTTTTTTAGTACGCCAAACCGACTTAGTGGTGGCTGCTGCAAATACTGGAAAAGTGGTCAACTTAAAAAAAGGACAATTTATGAGTCCTGAAAGCATGAAACATGCTGTTCAAAAAGTATTGGATTGCCAGAATCAAAACGTTATGGTAACTGACAGAGGCACCATGTTTGGCTATCAAGACATGATTGTTGACTTTAGAGGTATTCCAACAATGCAAAATTATGCAACTACCGTACTTGATGTTACACATTCTTTACAACAACCCAACCAAACAACAGGAGTAACTGGTGGAAGACCCGATATGATTGAAACTGTAGCTAAAGCAGGAATTGCTGTAGGTGTTGATGGTATTTTTATAGAAACCCATTTTGATCCAGCCAATGCCAAAAGCGATGGTGCCAACATGCTACATTTGGATTATTTTGAAGGACTAATGACAAAACTTGTAGCCATTAGACAAACCATTACTACTTTTTAATTTTTATACCAATGAACAAATTAATTTTATTTGCATTTTTAACTTTTGGTTTAACCAATAGTTTCGCTCAAGAAGCAAAACCAGTTTCAGAAAGATATACGGCACACAACAAAGGGAAATTTTATATTTTTTGGGGAGGTAACAGAGGTTATTATTCCGATTCTGACATTCATTTTAAAGGAGCAAACTACGATTTTACTGTTAACAACGCTATTGCGGGGGATAAACCTAAAGGATGGCACATTGATTATATCAATCCAGGGAGAATGACTATTCCTCAAACTAATTTTAGAATGGGGTATTTTATAAACGATCATTACAATATTTCTATAGGTGTAGACCACATGAAATATGTAATGCGCCAAATGCCAGATGCTAGTGTAACAGGATATATTAATCTTCCAGCAACTGAATCGGGAGCAATTTATAATGGTGTTTACAATGAAACATCGGTTGATTTCTCTGAAAACTGGACAGAATTTGATACTAGTGTAGTGCCACCATTTTTAACATTTGAACATACCGATGGTTTAAATTATGTCAATACCGAAATATCTAGAGTAGATGATATTTCAAAAATTTTTGGAATTAGAAACACAGACACTTTTCAAATTAGCATGACCGAAGGTTTGGGAGGTGGTTTTATATACCCAAAAACCAATGCAAAAGTATTAGGCAAAGAGCGTCATGATGATTTTAATGTAGCTGGTTATGGAGTTTCTGCTAAAGCAGGTATAAACTTAACTTTCTTTAAATACTTTTTTATTCAAACCGAATTAAAAGGAGGCTATATCAATATGAACAATATTAAAACTACTTATGACAGTGCCGATAGTGCCTCCCAACATTTTACTTTTTGGGAAACCGTTATTGCTTTTGGAGGGATTTTTAAACTCTAAAAATTATCAATAGTACAAACAAAAATTCTCCTTCTTGGAGAATTTTTTTTGACCATATTCTAATCTAATACAAGAGTGAAATAATTATTTTTTTAGTAATCCATTTATTCATTTTCATTAGTTATAAAAACGAATCTTCAATTACAACTTCACTTGCAATTGCTCCGAAATCAATTGGTCATTTTCGTAATATTCCAAGACAAATTGATTGTTTCGCTTGGTTACAATACCGTTTTTGGTTTTAGATTGCGCAATAAAAACATCTGGGTTGGCCGTTTTTAAGAGTTTTAAAATCACTTTTGAAGTCGTCGCATCAATCAATAAATATCCATTTAGAATGGCTTCAGCACTAATTTCAGAAGTAGTAAAAACCTTTGATTTAGCACTTTTCGCCATATCTTCTTGTGATTTTTGTACTTCTTTATAATGATAATTCAATTTATCAAAAGAGAGAAAGGCTTCTCGCAAAGCCTCATTATAGGCAACAGCATATTCTTTTTCCTTACTCTTTCCAATCTCCGATTTAAATAAAATCGTGTTTTTGCAATCTTTCAAAACAATAGTCAATTTTGAAACAAACATCGAGCTGGAATTTTCAACATCGAGATAAATTCTATTACAATTTGTAGAAACTATTTCTGCT
>CAIRNC010000031.1 GCA_903879875.1 uncultured Bacteroidota bacterium | reverse complement strand
AGCTTTTTTTATGTTTTGAAATCTAACTTCAATACACTAAAGCTCTCTTTTAATTTCATCGATAGTTTTATTGGTATAGATGAGTTGGTTGACAATCGTTTTTCGGAGTATTGCAATATCTTCTTCATAATATTTAGCCCAAGTGGTTAGAGTTAAAATGTTTTTTACATTTTTAAGTCTTTTAGTAGTTTCCAGACTGTTTCTTAGAATGGCTTTTCCATCATAAGTGGCGCTGTTTTTATGTTGATAGTTGGCGCTATTTTCATCAAAATTAACTTCAATAAAATAGAGTTTGTCCACCGCATTGTCAGGATAAAAAGCATCCCAAGGTGCAAAACCTAATTTTGATTTGGATGCCGTAGTGGTTTCCATTGGAATCAACCGCCATTTGCTATTGGCCAATCGTCCCCAATGGTTAGAAAGTCGAAACATTCCTTTTTGGGAATAATAATACCGACTTCCGGATTCACTTTGATATTGCTCAAGAAGCCCATCAATAGCATTCAGTGGGACTTCATTAAAGACACAAAACGTATTTTTGAAAGCATTCTTCTTGGGACGAAATGTATTTTCCATTAAACAATATTTTCATTAAAAAGACCATCCACATAAAACCAACGGTCCTCTTCAAAAACAAAAGTAGATTTCTCGTGATGGATTTGCGCTGTTTTATTCGAGTCTAAAAAATGAGCTTTGAATTCAACCGTAGTAGTTGTAGCAGCAATTACTTCTAATTTCAACCATTGATTGCTCACTGCCCAAGTGCGAATATCGGATTTTGAATAGTATTTCCTTTGAGAACTATGGGTTGTTGCTAATAGATAGTCAATTGCCAATGTGGCATAAGCAGCATAGCGAGAACGCATTAAGGTTTCAGCCGTTGGGGCTTTTTTATTGCCATCGATGTAGGGTTTACAACAGTTTTCAAAAGGTGTATTGTTGCCACAATAACAAAAAGACATGGCCATAAAAAGTGTATTATTCGGGTTTGCTAACTATTTTTTGATGCAGTTGGTTCAATAAAACTTGATAGTGACTGATTTTAATTAAGTCTTCATCCGATTCAGACAGGTCGAGCAATTCATCCAATAATTCGCTGGATTGTTGTAATTGTACTTGGGCTTCAATACTGTTTTTTGCAGCAAGGCAATCAATTAGTGCTTGTACGCTATTTTTTAAAACGGTGAATTTGTCATTTTCCATTATTCGTTGGTTGTTGGGTTATCAGACGAATGGTTTTCATTGAACTTTTTCACAATTTCTTTCAATTTTTCTTTGCGCAACATAGCTGCTTTTTTGGCTTTGTCTTGTGCTTTATGCAGTTTGTCGTTATGGATTTTTATATTTCTATCGTTGTTTCTTCCCATTTTTATAGTTTATCAATTTTTAAATAGCCAATGTACAGGGCATCTTCTTCAAGAACAGTGGCTGCTTTTGTAACTTCAATGGCGTATTTCTCTTTGTATATTGGATTCAGAATATCTTTCACTTTATAGACATCATCCACATCTATTCCAAATTTATCATCAATGTGCGACGTAGCCCCTTTAAAACCATAATGTTTATAAAACGAAGTGGCTTTTGCTTTCTTGGTGGCTTCTGCCAAAGTAGTGCCTGTTGTAATTATTTTGTAATGAAATTCTTCAAACTCATTTTCTTTGTAACCGCCCAGATTGATAAAAAAGAGTTGCGTCTCGTTTTCGATTCCCTCATTGGCATTACCAATCGAAATGCTCTGATTGTCTACTACGGTCACTTCTCGCCAAGCATCAATATGAAATTGCCCTTTCGCCTCTGGCCAAAAAGCGTTAATTTCAGGAAGCACTTCTTTCAGTGAATTTCCAATTCCAAAAAAGATATCGTGTTGTTCGGTAAATCGCCCTTTTGGTCTGCAACCGACCATGATCATAAATAATTTCATGTTGCAAAAGTACGAGATTTAGTATTCATTAAAATTATCTTAAAATAAATTTTTGGTTTGATATTTGGACTACTTTTATAAATAAATTAAATCACTATAGTATGAAACGTATCTTTTTATTTTTAGGTGTAGCTTTAATGTCAATAATTCAGAGTTGTTCTGGACCAGAAGGGCCACAAGGGCCAAGAGGGAGCAACGGTCAAGACGGTTTGATAGCAGAAGTTTTTGAAGTTACTAAATCATTTACTTCAACAAATAATTTTAGTAATCTGGTTACCTTTCCACATGTTATTTATCCTTCAGACATGGTTTTGGTTTATCGATTGGCTAGTGTTTATCAAGGTGCAGATGTATGGAAATTATTACCTGAAACCTATTATCAAACTAATGGTGCTTTAGATTTTGGTTATAATTTTGATTTTACAAAATATGATGCTAACATCTATTTGTTTGGTAATAATTTACAAACAGTTACAGATCAATTTAGATTAGATCAAGTATTAAGAATTGTAATCGTGCCGGGTGCCTTTTCAGGAAAAAGTACTAAAAGTGTTGATTTCTCTGATTACAACGCGGTTATAAAATATTACAATATAGACGAAAGCCATATTAAAGTATTGAACCGATAAACCTTTTGCTATAAAAATTCAAAAGCCTGCTAAAAAATTAATTTTAGCAGGCTTTTTTTTAAACTAATTAATAATCAAAATTAATAGAAGGGTGTAGCGTGTTATTAAAAATTGAAAATGCAACTTTACCTTTTGCAGATGTACTAAATTTGAATAGTTTTGCTGAATATATTGAATACAGATTTTAATATATTAGATCAGTAAATTCCAATAAGAATAATGCTTTGGAAATCTGAACTTTATAATAAAGTAAATGAATGGTCAATATTAAAACAGAAATAACCTTAAATAAATATATTTTAGATGGCAAAAACTTATTTACTAGCAATTCTTTTTATATTGCCAATAAAGTTGTTTTCACAAGTAACTATAAGCGGACAAATTAGAGACAAGAGCAATAAATCAATTGAATTTATAGAAGTCCAACTACAAAACAAAGATTCGATTGTTTTAAAAAGCGAATTAACAAATGTTGATGGAAAATTTACAATAATAACAGAAAAAGGAGAATATCAATTATTGATTAAACAATTAGGTAAAATTCTACTAAAACAAAAACTTAGTGCAAATCAAGACCTAAATTTAGGAGTTATACATATTACAGAAAACCAACATCAACTAAAAGAAGTTGTTGTAAATTCAAAAAAGAAACTCATTGAAAGAAAAGTAGACCGATTGGTTTTCAATGTTGAAAACAGTATTTCTGCAACTGGTGGCGATGCTATAGACGCATTGAAGTTAACACCTGGCATAAAAGTTCAAAATGATGCTATTACTATGATTGGTAAAAGTGCAATGGCAGTAATGATTGACGATAAAATCATGCAAATATCGGGCGATGATTTAGTTAATTTTTTAAAAACAATTGCATCAGATAATATTAAAAGTATTGAAGTTATTACCACACCACCCGCAAAATATGATGCGGAGGGCAATGGTGGATTGATTAACATTAAATTAAAAAAAAGTAAACCAGACTCATGGAATACAACCATAAGAAGTGGCTATACCCAAAAAACGTATGGGTCTGAAAGATTGGGAGGCAACTTTATGTATCAGAAAAAAAAGCTAAGTCTGTTAGTCGATTTGTCTTCATCTAATGATAAATATATTTATACCAATGATATTACTTATCAATATCCTGTTCAAAATTGGAAAACAAGTGACTACATGAATAATAAAGGAAAGAGTGTAAACGCTACTTTAGTAATTGACTATAAAATTACAGAAAAAATGAAATTTGGTTTATCTTATCTTGGGTCATTATCAAAGTATAAAATAGACGAAACCTACCAATCGAATATTTTTAATCAAAATTTATCTAACCTCGATCAATTATACAATACAATAGGAATTTCTGATGCCGATCATTATAATCATTCAATAAACCTTAATGCGGAACAAAAATTAGACACTTTGGGCAAGAAAATATCAATTGATTTTGATTATTT
>CAIRNC010000030.1 GCA_903879875.1 uncultured Bacteroidota bacterium | reverse complement strand
TGATTCGAGCACAAGCATCGGTAATGTTTTGTATTTTCTTTAAATTGCGTAATTCTCTTACGGCAATATCAATATTCTGACAAGCTTCTAAGTTAATTTCTGTAAGTTTACGAATCGATTTTGTTATTCTATCAACTTGATACAATTTAATTCTACTAGCAGCCCCATTTAAATGACCAACAACAGTGTCAATAGCTGTTATTAAAGCATAAATATCTTCTCTATCAAAAGGAGTAATGAAATTTCTACTCAATTCTAAGTTGGTTTGTCTTGTTATTTCTTCGCTAAGTTGTTCCAACTCATCTATTTTTAAAAAAAGCTCATTTCTTTCTCCTAATGGCAAATTACCTACTTCATGCAATGCTGTAGCGATTAAAATCAGGTTATTACTAGCTTGTTCGAATAAAGGAAAGAATTTTTTATCTTTTGGAACTAAAAATTGAAAAATACTATTAACAGACATATTGTATAAATTAAGCAACAAATATAAAAACTCCAATGTTAAGTTAACATTAAATTAACCTTTTTTAATCGTATCTAATATTTTTATCTCAGCTGTTGTTTCCAACACTTTTTTATTTCAAACGTTTTCGTAATTTAGCCACCCTAAAGAGAACCTTTTTTATAACTCATTATTCCCAATATGGATATTAATTTCAATAAAAACGAAGACCATAACAAGCTTTTGTTGTCCCATTTGAAACAACAATTTGCAAAAGTAAAATTAGGCGGTGGAGAGAAAAGAATCGAAAAATTGCATAGCGAAGGCAAAATGACTGCTCGTGAACGTATCGATTATTTATTGGATGAAAAAGCAAAATGTATTGAAATTGGAGCTTTTGTGGGCGAAGGAATGTATGCCAATCATGGTGGTTGTCCTTCCGGAGGTGTAGTGGTGAAAATTGGGTTCATCAAAGGAAAACAATGTATTGTTGTAGCTAACGATGCTACTGTAAAAGCAGGAGCTTGGTTTCCTATTACTGCAAAAAAGAATTTGAGAGCCCAAGAATTGGCAATGGAAAACATGTTGCCAATCATATATTTGGTCGATTCAGCAGGGGTTTATTTGCCTTTACAAGATGAAATTTTCCCCGATAAAGAACATTTTGGGCGTATTTTCAGAAACAACGCAATCATGTCGAGCATGGGCATTACCCAAATAGCAGCCGTAATGGGCAGCTGTGTTGCTGGTGGCGCATATCTTCCAATCATGAGTGACGAAGCCATGATTGTTGACAAAACAGGAAGCATTTTCCTTGCAGGAAGCTATTTGGTAAAAGCGGCAATTGGCGAAACCATAGACAATGAAACGCTTGGTGGAGCAACCACTCATTGCGAAATATCAGGCGTAACCGATTACAAAGCCAAAGACGACAAAGATGCCCTAGACCGTATTAAAAATATTATGGGTAAAATTGGCGACTTTGACAAAGCGGGTTTTAATAGAGAAAAACCTCAAAAACCAGCGCATGACGAAAAAGAAATCTACGGTATTTTGCCAAAAGCCAGAAACGAGCAATATGATATGTATGACATCATCAATCGATTGGTTGATAACTCTGAGTTCGATGAATACAAAGGAGATTATGGCAAAACACTAATTACAGCTTATGCTAGAATTGATGGTTGGGCAGTAGGAATTGTTGCCAATCAAAGAAAAGTGGTTAAAACCGCCAAAGGCGAAATGCAATTTGGTGGAGCCATCTACTCCGACTCCGCTGACAAAGCCACTCGATTCATAGCCAATTGCAATCAAAAGAAAATTCCGTTGGTTTTTATACAAGATGTAACCGGTTTTATGGTGGGAAGCAAATCGGAACATGGCGGAATCATTAAAGATGGTGCTAAAATGGTTAATGCGGTTTCAAATTCTGTAGTGCCAAAATTCACCGTTATTGTGGGTAACTCTTATGGCGCAGGTAACTATGCCATGTGCGGAAAAGCCTACGATCCTAGACTTATTTTTGCTTGGCCAAGTGCTGAACTTGCTGTAATGGGTGGTACACAAGCTGCCAAAGTATTAGCACAAATTGAAGCATCATCTCTAAAAGCCAAAGGTGAAATTATTGATGAAGACAAAGAACAAGCGCTTTTTGATACAATAAAAGCACGATACGACGAACAAGTTTCACCTTATTATGC
>CAIRNC010000029.1 GCA_903879875.1 uncultured Bacteroidota bacterium | reverse complement strand
TGCTTTTTTTGTTGATTTATTGAAAAGAATTATTTTACATCCATTAATTCTACATCAAAAATAAGGGTTGCATTTGGTGGAATTACACCTCCAGCACCGCTTGAACCATAAGCTAAATGTGACGGAATTACAAATCGAGCCTTATCTCCAACTTGTAACAAAGCGATACCTTCATCCCAACCTTCAATTACATTTCCTCTTCCTAATGGAAATTCAATTGGTTTTTTTCTTGGATAAGAACTATCAAAAACTTTTCCATCTTCCAATTGACCGCTATAATGCACAGAAACCACTTTACCGTTTTCGGCTTTTTTCCCGTTACCTTTTTGAATCATTTTATAACGCAAACCACTTTCTGTTTTATCAAAACCGGCTGCTAATTTTTCCATTTTAGCTTCTGCTTCTGCTTTTTCGGCAGCTTCTCTTTTGGCTCTAGAACCTTCAAATGTACGAAAAGCTTCTATAGCATTCCATTTTTGTGCTTCTTCACCAACTCGTACAATTTCTAAAGTTTCTAAAACATCACCTTGAGCCACTGCATCAACAATATCTTGCCCTTCTATTACATGTCCAAAAACAGTATGCTTGTTGTCCAACCAACTTGTAGGAACATGAGTAATATAAAATTGAGAACCATTTGTTCCAGGTCCTGAATTAGCCATAGCTAAAACGCCTGGTTTGTTGTGTTTTAGTGTTGGATGAAATTCATCGTCAAATTTGTAACCGGGACCGCCTGTTCCAGTTCCTTGTGGACATCCACCTTGAATCATAAAATCAGGAATAACTCTGTGAAATGTTAATCCATCATAGAATTTTGTTCCTTGAGGTTTTACTTTATTTTCAAGATTTCCTTCGGCTAAAGCCACGAAATTACCTACTGTACCTGGAGTTAAATCGTGTGTAAGTTTTACTAAAATTGACCCTTTTGAGATGTTAAATTTAGCGTATATTCCATTTTCCATTTTATATGTTTTAATTTGATGGCAAATTTAATACATAATTTATTCATAAAACAGACTAAAATAGTAAATTTGGAAAATCATAAATAGAATATACGATGAATTCAATATTTGAAAGTAAAGGGAATGATTTATTGGTTGCAAGAATCAATCAACTGACGCCTGAAAGCCAACCGATTTGGGGTAAAATGAGCGTAGATCAAATGCTTAAACACTGTGAATGTGCAGTTAATGTAGCTTTTGGAATGGAAGATTTAAAAGTGAATTTTTTTATGCGCTTGTTAGGTCGTCTTTTAAAAAAGAAAGTATTCACAAGTGAATTTAGAAAAAATAGTCCTACAGCTAAAGAATTTATTTTTACAGCAACCTATGATTTTGAACCATCTAAAAATGCGCTAATTGTAGCTGTACAAAAATTTAAAGCAGGGCCCTCAGCAATTGTTATTACCCAACATCCTTTTTGGGGAAAATTGACTGAAGAGGATTGGAATACACTTATGTGGAAGCATTTAGATCATCATTTGAAACAGTTTGGTGTTTAATATAATTTCTTTTCAATCATATTTGGTAATAAACAAAAAACTGCACTAATTAAGTGCAGTTTTTTGTTTGTTTATTTTAATTCCTAAAAACAATACTCATTTTCACGAACCAATTTGTTTGTAATCAATTCTCGTAGTCCAACAATATTTGGCATGTTGGTGTATTTTGTAAAACGACGCAATCCCATCAACATCATGCGTTGTTCATCGCCTTCGGCAAAAGAGATGATGCTTTCTTTTCCTTTTTGAGTGACTACATCAACGGCTTTGTATAAGTATAATTTTGCCATAGCAATTTGTTCTTGAACAGTAGCTTCTCCTTTAGTTTTAGCTAATTTTTCTGTTCTTAAAACCGTACTTTCAGCCATATAGATTTCAATTAACATATCGGCAGCAGCCATTAATAATTGTTGGTGTGCGTCTAAATCCATTCCGTATTTTTGAACAGCAGCACCTGCTACCATTAAGAATGCTTTTTTTAATTTGCCTAGCATTTCTTTTTCTTCCGAAAACAATTCAGAATAATCTGGGGCGTCAAAAGACGGAATTCCCATTAATTCTTCTTGCACTTTAGAGGCTGGGCCTAATAAATCCACATGCCCCTTCATTGCTTTTTTCACTAACATACCCACAGATAACATGCGGTTGATTTCGTTTGTACCTTCATAAATTCGAGCAATACGAGCATCACGCCAAGCACTTTCCATCGGAGTATCTTCAGAGAATCCCATTCCACCATAAATTTGAATGCCTTCGTCAGCACAGTTTTGAACGTCTTCCGATACGGCTACTTTAAGAATGGAACATTCAATGGCGAACTCTTCTACGCCTTTTAATTCGGCTTCTTGATGTGAAGTTCCTTCGGCAACACGAGCGTTTATTCTGTCTTCAATAGATTTTGCAGCACGATAAGTTGCACTTTCTCCTGCATAACAATTGGTTGCCATTTCGGCTAATTTGTACCGAACCGCTCCAAAATTAGAAATAGGCGTGTTGAACTGAATTCTTTCATTTGCATAATTCACGGCATTACTCGTTACACGTCTTTGCGCATCCAAGCAAGCGGCTGCTAATTTTATTCGACCTACATTCAAAGCATTCATAGCAATTTTGAATCCTTCTCCACGACCTGCTAACATATTTTCAACAGGGACTTTCGTTTCATTAAAGAAAACTTGACGGGTAGAGGAAGCGCGAATTCCTAATTTATGTTCTTCTTCACCCATTGTAATGCCATTATTTGCTTCATTTTCTACGATAAAACCAGTAATATTTTTATCGTCTTCAATGCGAGCAAAAACGATAAGCAAGGAACAGAATCCAGCATTGGATATCCACATTTTACCTCCTGTAATTTTATAATAGGTTCCGTCTTCAGATAAAACGGCTTTGGTTTTTCCAGAATTAGCATCCGAACCCGCACCCGGTTCCGTTAAGCAATACGCACCAAACCATTCGCCAGAAGCCAATTTCGGAACATATTTTTGTTTTTGGGCCTCCGTTCCATACAAAGTAATTGGCATAGTTCCAATTCCGGTATGTGCTCCAAATGCTGTCGAAAAAGAACCTGTTGCGCCAGAAATGTAATCACATACCAAACATGTATCTACAAAACCCATTCCCATTCCTCCATACGATTCTGGAACAGCCACACTCAAAAAGCCCATTTCTCCAGCTTTCTTCATGGTTGCCTCGGTAAAAGCAAAATCTTTACTTTCAAAACGATTTTTGTTAGGCCATATTTCTTTATCCACAAATTCTTTAACCGAATCACGCATCATGATTTGTTCTTCTGAGAAATCTTCGGGTGTGAAAACGTCTTCACATTTTGTTTCTTTAACTAAGAATTGTCCGCCTCTTGTTATATTTTCCATATTGTATTATTTTATAAAAGTGTTTTGAATAGTTATGTTTTTTGGGTTAGAAAGTCAAACATAAAGGTATAAATTAAAATCATAACTGTAAATAAAATTAATGAGAATTTAGAAATATAATTATTGAATCCTATTTTCATAAATTAATTGTTTACAAAAATGTTTATAATAAAACCCATTTTAATTTCGTTATAGATAGCAACTGTACTACTTTTGATACATAAACAAAGTTAACAATGCGAAAATTCACACTTCTATTTATCACACTTTTCTTTTTGGGAAATTCATCAATTTCTGCTCAAAAAACGGCAATTTATACCAATGAATTGTCTGATTACAACCGTGCCATTGAACTCTATAATGACAAACAGTTTTTGTCAGCTCAAATTCTTTTTGAAACCGTAAAGCAGCGAATTACGCAACAAGAAGTTCAATCGGATTGTGCTTTTTATAGTGCAGACTGTGCGATTCATTTGAACCAAAATGGAGCAACTGTTTTGATGGAAAATTTTATAAAAGACTATCCTACAAGTACTAAAGTCAATTTGGCTACAATGGAATTGGCTCGTGGTTATTTTGAACAAGGACAATATGTTACGGCACTCGAATGGTTTGACAAAGTGGATGAAAGTGATTTGAATAGTGATGATTCAGACCAATTTAATTTCCAAAAAGGATATAGTTATTTTAATGCAAAAGACAAAAAACAAGCAACTAATTATTTTAATAAAGTAGCTAATTCTAAAAAGTTTGGGTCGCAAGCCAAGTATTATTTAGGCTTCATGGCTTATGAATCGGATGATTACAAAGAAGCGACCAAACAATTTGAACAAGTGGCCGATGAAGATAAATACAAAGAAAAAATGTCTTATTTTCAAGCGGATATGAATTTTAAATTGGGAAATTTCCAAAAAGCAATTGATTTAGGATTGCTTGCAATGGCAAAATCTACTGCAACAGAAAAATCAGAATTAAACAAAATCATTGGCGAAAGTTATTTTAATCTAAAACAATACGATAAAGCCATTCCGTTTTTATCGGAATATAAAGGTAAAAAAGGCAAATGGAACAACACGGATTATTATTTGTTAGGATATGCTTATTACCAACAAAATGATTTTGAAAATGCCATTTCTCAATTCAACAAAATAATCGATGGTAAAGATTTTGTGGCTCAAAATGCCTATTATCACTTAGGCGAAAGTTATTTGAAAACCAATAAAAAACAGCAAGCTTTAAACGCTTTTAAAAATGCTTCTGAAATGGATTTTGAACTTAAAATTCAAGAAGATGCGTTCTTTAATTATGCAAAATTGAGCTACGAAATAGGAAATTCGTACCAAACGGTACCTGATGTATTGTCGGCTTTTTTAGAAAAATATCCTTCAAACCCAAACAAGCAAGAAGTTGAAACGTTATTAATTAATTCCTTTATTACTTCCAAAAACTACAAAGGCGCTTTGGCATTACTAGAAAAAAATAGCAGTTTTGCCAACAAACAGGCTTATCAAAAAGTAACTTTTTACAGAGGTTTGGAATTGTATACCGACGGCAATTATAAGGAAGCATTGGCGATGTTCAAAAAATCGATTGCTGAACCAAGAGATTCTAAATTTACGGCTAGAGCTACTTTTTGGAAAGCTGAAACAGAATATGTTTTGGATAATTTTTCGGAATCGTTGTTGAGTTTTAAACAGTTTATTGCTTTTCCAGAATCTAAAATCACGCCTGAATTTAAAAACAGCAATTACAATTTGGCGTATTCTTATTTTAAATTAAAAGAATACGATCAAGCGGCAATTTATTTTCAAAATTTCACCGTTGCTGTCAAAGAAGACAAAATTCGTTTGAATGATGCTTATTTGCGTTTGGGTGATTGTAATTTTATGACAGCAAAATATTGGCCAGCTATGGATGCCTATAACAAAGCCGTGGAATTAAAAAGCGTTGATGCCGATTATGCTGCATTCCAAAAAGGAATCAGTTATGGATTTGTAGCCAAAAACGATAGAAAAATAGAGGATTTAAGCAAGTTTATAACACTTTATCCAAAATCGCAATACCTTGATGATGCCTTGTTTGAGTTGGCTAACACTTATGTTGTTGAAAAAAAGAACGACAACGCCATTCAAACCTATGACAAATTAATAGCCGAATTTAAAAACGGAAGTTATGCCGCAAAATCAGTTTTAAAACAAGGTTTGATTTATTACAATTCAGATAAAGACGCTTTGGCTTTGACCAAATTTAAAAAAGTGGCAGCCGATTATCCCAACACGCCAGAGGCTTTAGAAGCTGTCGCTACCGCTCGTTTAATCTATGTTGATACTGGAAAAGTCGATGAATATGCCGCTTGGGTAAAAACGTTGAATTTCATTCAAGTTTCGGATGCAGAATTGGATAATGATACCTATGAAGCTGCCGAAAAACAATATTTGCAAAACAATTCTAAGCAAGCTATATCTGGTTTTACAAGCTATTTGGCTAATTTTCCAAATGGAATTCACGCATTGAATGTTAATTTTTATTTGGCACAATTGTACTTTGCCGATGGTTTAGAAAATAATGCTATCCCAAATTATGAATATGTAATTGCCAAACCAAGAAGTGAGTTTACAGAGCAAGCTTTGGCAAGATTGGCACAGGTTTATTTGAAAGCGAAAGACTATGAAAAAGCCATTCCCGTATTGAAACGATTGGAAGTTGAAGCGGAGTTTCCTCAAAATATCACTTTTGCACAAGCCAATTTGATGAAATCGTATTATGAAAAATTAGATTATGCTAATGCAGTTTTGTCAGCAGAAAAAGTGTTAAGCAACCCAAAAACAGATGACAAAGTTAGAAGCGATGCCCAAATTATAGTGGCACGTTCTGCAATGAAAGCAAACGATGTTGTAAAAGCGAGAACGGCTTATGCCAAATTATTAACCATTGCCAAAGGAGAACTTGCTGCCGAAGCATTATATTATGATGCTTATTTTAAAAATGCAGACGGAAAATTTGAAACATCTAATACAGCGATTCAAAAATTAACCAAAGATTATTCGGGTTATAAATATTTCGGAGCAAAAGGATTGGTGGTTATGGCAAAAAATTTCTATGGAATGAAAGACGCGTTTCAAGCCAATTATATTTTAGAAAGTGTAATTAAGAATTTTTCGGATTTTCCAGATGTAATGGAAGAAGCTCAAAAAGAACAAGATAGCATCAAAGCGGAAGAAGCCAAAACCAATTCATCAATTCAAAATTAAATCAGATTTCAAATGACAATGATATTAAGAATTAAAATAGCTACAGTTTTACTTGTTTTAGGTATTCAAGTTTCTTTTGCTCAAAAGAAAGACGAGAACATTGGCACCGAGGTAGTAAACGTTGTAAAACCTTACACACCCTCAATTTCGGATGCTTTTAAAGTAAAAGAGACACCGAGTTTAGAAGACGAAGACAATACTAAAAAGGAAGAAATAAAATATCAAATTTTTTCATTTCCAGTGGCTTCTACCTTCGTTCCTGCAAAAGGAACCGCTTCAGATGTGGATAAAACCGTTCAAGAACGTTTGTATAAAAATTATGCAACACTCGGTTTTGGAAATTATGGTGCTGCAATTGCCGAACTATTTGTAACGGAAAACCTGAGTGACAATGAATATATAGGCGGGATGTTCCGTCACCAATCTTCTCAAGGAGGTATAAAACAAGCATTGTTATCAGATAAATATTATGACACTTCCTTGGATTTAACTTATGGTAACAAGCAACAAAATTATGCTTGGAAAACTGATTTTGGCTACCAAAATCAAGTGTTCAATTGGTATGGTTTGCCAGAAACGGTGTTGCAACCCCAAATCGATCTTGTTGACCCCAAACACGGTTTTCAAAACTTATATTTAGGAGGGAAAATTAATTTTAATGAAGGTGTTTTTAACGAAGTGGGTGTAAAATACAGTCATTTTTGGGATACTTATGGATCAGTCGAAAACCGTTTTTATGTAAAACCAACTTTTAGTCTGGATGTTTTAGATTATAAAATAAAAACCAATGTTAGCGTTGATTATTTAGGCGGAACCTTTGAAAAAGACTTTACAAATGCTGTATCACCTTTAAAATATGGTTATTTAAATTTTGGAATCAATCCGAATTATGTGATGAATAAAACCGATTTAACCTTAAATTTAGGAGTTAATTTGTTTTATAGTGTCGATAATCAAAACAGCACGAGTAAATTTTTTATCTATCCAAAAGCAACTGCTTCTTACAAAGTGGTGGGCAATTTAATGATTGCTTATGCTGGAGCAGAAGGAGAATTAAAACAAAATTCATATTTTGATTTCACTAATAGCAATCCTTTTGTTTCGCCAACTTTAAACGTTGCACCAACCGATGCACAATATGATATTTATGTTGGTTTGAAAGGAAAATTAGCCAATACAGTTGCTTATAACATTCGAGGTTCCTATTTGAATGAGAAAAATAAGGCGCTATTTGTTCACAATGGATTCGATATGTTTACTACAAATACAGCAAATTATCATTACGGAAATTCCTTTGATGTGGTCTATG
>CAIRNC010000028.1 GCA_903879875.1 uncultured Bacteroidota bacterium | reverse complement strand
CCAGAAGATAAGTTTGAAATATCCCAAGAAGTAGCCGTTGAGGTTTCAATTAATTTTTGACCCAATGTATTAAAAATAACTGCTTTTTCAATAGTAACACCGTTTGGTACATCTAGAAATAATTTTGTGTTTGTAGTATTAGAATAAATATTTATAGCTTCTAATTCAAAATTTTCTAAACCTAAAGTGATGTTGTTGTTTTTAGAAATGATATCCTTTTTAGGGTCAAATGTAACGCCTGTAACCACAAACGGAACGTTCATAATAAAAGTTTGCCCATTTGAAGTATTGTTTAAAATCAAATCTGCTTGTTGTCCTCCAACGCCTGTAACACGAATTGGAATCGGCATTTCGAAAAAACTAACCGACGGGTCTGATTGCGTTTGATTGACTACAAATTTCACTCTGCCAGAAGTCCAATTTTGAGCTGTAATAGTATAGGTTGGGTAACCTTGATTGTAAACCCAATCATTAAAAAATTCTGTTAAACTGCTTCCGTAAACTGCTTCAAGATGGGTTTGTAAATCGGAAGTAACGGCATATTTATAAGCTAAATTAGCATCGGCTAAATAGTTTTTTATACCTTGAAAAAACAGGGCATCACCCATTTTTAAACGCAACATGTTTAAAACCATCGCTCCTTTATTATAACTTAATCTTGAACTAAAAATTCTATTTACATTTTGAGCCTCGGTATCCGTTAGGTAAACAGCTCCATAAGGTTGTGAAGTGATTGTGTTAATCATATTGGTTTTATCGGTTGTAAAAGCCGCTTGCCCATCAAAATTTTCGATAACCAATGAAGCTACATAAGTTGCAAACCCTTCATTTAACCAGATATCATTCCACGAACCGCATGTAATTTTGTCTCCAAACCATTGGTGCGCCATTTCGTGTGCGATTAATTGTCTTCCAAAATTCACCATAAATGAAACTGTAGTATGTTCCATTCCACCTCCCCAACCAAATTGGGCATGTCCATATTTTTCATTATGATATGGGTATATTTCGAACAAATTACTAAATAAATCAAGTATTAAAGGCGTTTGAGCTAATTGTGTTTGAACGCTAGAATTAAAAGTTTCAGGATAAATATAATTTATTATCGGATATGTATTTGGTGCGGTTCCTGCGGTTTGATTGTAAACAGTATAATTGGTTACAGCAATGGCAATCAAATAGGCTGGAATAGGATATCCGTGATGAAAATGAGTGGTTTTGTTATTGCCAGAAATTACAGGAGCAGTAGTTTCAATTCCGTTTGCAACGCTAACATATTGCGATGGAGCTGTAATATAGACATCAATACTATTCACTTTATCATTCAAATCTTGTTTACACGGCCACCAGTCTCTTGCGCCAAAAGGTTCCGATAAGGTATAAAGTACAGGACTTCCGTTATGCGTTTCAGTTGTAAAAGCTTGTTCTCCTGTTGAAGGTGCACCTGAATAGGTAATTACAACCGTAGCCGATGTTCCTGTCGTTTGAACTGTTGGTAAATCAATGACTAATTCATTCGTACCAGATTGGCTAAAGGTTAATGGAACACCATTTTTTGTAACTGTACTTACATTTAAAACATCAGTTAAATCAAAAGTTACCGAAGTCATATTTGATAAAGCAGTATAAGTTGTAGTGACCACTCCAGATATAAAATAAGCTGTTGGATCAACAGTGAATTCTAATTTATGATAGGTAATGTCGTAATTTTGAGTATTGGGATTCGTAACTACATTTATAGTCTTTGAAGCCGATTTCATTTCGGATTCCGCAATTTTATTTAATTCAATTTGACTTTCTTGAGCTGAAACAGATGAAACAGCGAATAAAACAAGAAACAGATAAATATTTTTCATTATAAGTAAAATTTTTGTCCAAATGTAATAAATAATCTAATATCTTAGACTAACAGATGAAAACCTTAAGAATTGTTGATTCCAATTTTTAATCACTAAAATGCACTAGACCTGATATTGTCGTAGTTTTATAAAAACATTTCCCTAAATTTGCTTCCTTATAAAACAGAAAGACATGTTACAAATCACCTTTATTAGAGAAAATCAAGAAAAAGTAATTACGGCTTTAGCCAAAAGAAATATCGATGCCAGAGCTACTGTTACAGAAGTGGTGCAATTGGATGAAAATCGTCGCGCCACTCAAGTAGAACTCGACAACATTTTATCTGAATCTAATAAATTATCAAAAGATATTGGTGATTTGATGAAAAATGGCGAAAAATCAAAAGCGGCTATTTTAAAAGAAAAAACCGTTTTATTGAAAGAAAAAAGTAAAGATTTAGCCATCAAAGCCGATGCTTTTGCTAATGAATTGCTTTTGAAATTATATACTTTGCCAAATCTTCCTGCCGATATCGTTCCTGAAGGAAAAACACCAGAAGATAATTTAAACATTTTTCAAGAAGGGGATATTCCTGTATTGCACGAAGGCGCACAACCCCATTGGGAATTAATAAAAAAATATGACATAGTCGATTTTGAATTGGGCACAAAATTAACGGCTCCAGGATTTCCGGTGTATAAAGGGAAAGGTGCTAAATTGCAACGCGCTTTGATTTCGTATTTTTTAGACAAAAATACCGATGCTGGTTACAGAGAATACCAAGTACCTCACATGGTAAACGAAGCTTCGGCTTATGGAACCGGTCAATTGCCCGACAAAGAAGGGCAAATGTACCACGATGCCACCGATAATTTATATTTAATTCCAACAGCAGAAGTTCCGGTTACTAACATTTTTAGAGACGTTATTTTAAACGAAAATGAGTTGCCAATTCTTGCCACAGCTTATACACCTTGTTTTAGAAGAGAAGCAGGTTCTTGGGGCGCAAATGTAAGAGGATTGAATCGTTTGCATCAATTTGATAAAGTAGAAATTGTAAGAATTGAGCATCCTGACCATTCATATCAAGCACTAGAAGGCATGGTTGCACATGTAAAAAATATTCTACAAGAGTTGAAATTACCTTATAGAATTCTTCGTCTTTGTGGTGGCGATATGGGTTTTACTTCGGCATTGACTTATGATTTTGAAGTGTATTCTACAGCACAAGAACGTTGGTTAGAAATTAGTTCGGTATCGAATTTTGAAACTTTTCAAGCCAATCGTTTGAAATTACGATTCAAAGACAAAGAAGGAAAAAACCAATTAGCACATACTTTAAACGGAAGTTCATTGGCTTTGCCACGTGTTTTGGCTGGAATTTTAGAAAACTACCAAACACCAGACGGTATCGAAATTCCTGAAGTTTTAAGAAAATATACAGGGTTTGATAAGATAGATTAAATAAAGTAATTTTCAAGAATTGTTGCGCAAAATCTAAGTATGGAAGATGAGGTCAAAAGTTTCTTTTTTATTATTTATTAGTTTTATTTCATTGATGAAAGCGCAAATCAACGAAGGAAAAATAATTTTATCAAAAAATATAACCCTAGAATGGATTACAGAAAAATTCAATCCTGAAAAGCATAAAATTGAAACTTGTGAGTCAGAATTTGGAGATAAGTTTATTTGTAAAATTGATAATGAAATTTGGCTTGGTTCAGATATTGGAATGGATAATCCAAGAAATCAATTAAAAAAACTAATATTGACAATAGATTCAATATCTGTTGAATTAGATTTTAAAAACATGTTTAATCCAAGTTTTGATGGCGGACTTTCAAAAAATCAATTCTTAATCAAAAAAGTGGGTCGATTTTATAGACTTTATGGTTTTTTTTCAGATGGAGCTGGCACTTATACGGTACATTGGAGAATTCTAGGAAAAAGCTCTATAAGAGAAGTTATATCTAACGATGAAACTTATTTTAGTTGGCAAAATGAAAAAAATTAATAATAATTGCAGGTATTCGTTGAAGGTATTATTGATAAAAACTTTAATTTCAACTAAAAAAAATTCAATGAAAAAACTCTTTCTACATATTGCCTTATTTTTCTCATTGATTTGTTTTGCGCAAAACGAACAATTGGCGCAAAATTATTTTGACAAAGGCGATTTTGAAAAAGCTTTAATCAGCTATGAAGATTTATTGAAATCGCAACCTGGAAATGCCTTTTATTTTCAAAAGCAAATTGAATGTTTGCAGCAATTATCCCAGTTTGACAAAGCCGAAAAAGGCATTCAAGATCGATTGGACAAATACAAACAACCCAATTTACTGATTGAATTAGGGTTTAATTTTCAGTTAAAAAAAGACCAAGAAAAAGCCAAAAAAAACTACGAGAAAGCATTAGAAAAAATCAAAGATAATGTTTCCAATGTGTATCAAATTGCTGCTACATTTGAGAAAAAAGTTTTGTTGGAATATGCTTTGCGCGCTTATCAAATGGCAATCGATATAGAGCCAAAAATGAATTTTAATATTCAAATGGCTATTCTTCATGGGCAAATGGGCAATACCGATTTGATGATTGAAACTTTTTTGAATGAAGCCGTTACCAATCCACAAAACTCGCCAATGATTCAAAGCCAATTGTCCTATTTCATGAACGACAATAGCTCTGAAACCTTTGTTTTATCGCTGAAAAAAGCTTTGTTAACACGAGCTCAAAAAGATCAAAATATTTTTTGGAACCAATATTTAAGTTGGTTTTTTGTACAACAAAAAGAATACGGAAAAGCCTTTATTCAAGAAAAAGCCATTTACAAACGCGAGCCCGAATCCCTTTCAAACATTGTGAATTTATCACAAATGGCTATAGAAGAACACGAACCCGAAACGGCTAAAGAAATTTTGACTTTTGTTTTGGAAAACACACAAGATACTGATTTAAAAATCAAAGCCAATGTGTTATTGATGAACATGAAAATCGAGAATGCCACCGAAAAAGATTACCCGATTCTTACTTCAGAAATAGAAGTATTGGTCAAACAATTTGGCGTAAGTCCTTATTCCTTATCGTTACAAATTTTGCAAGCTCATTTTACTGCGTTTTATTTAAAAAATCCTGAACAAGGCAAGGCTATTTTAAAAACGGCTTTGACATTGCCACTCAACAAATATCAGCAAGCAGATCTTAAGATGGAATTGGCCGATATTTTTCTTTTCGAAGAAAAATTCAATCAGGCATCCATTTATTATTCCCAAATAGAAGAAGATTTAAAGAGTGATGAAGTAGGTCACGAAGCCAGTTTAAAAGCGGCCAAAACCAGCTATTTCAAAACCGATTTCGAATGGGCGTTAAAGCAATTTAAAGCATTAAAATCGGCATCAACACAATTGATTGCCAATGATGCCTTAGAACTTTTTTTATTGATAAATGACAATACGGTAGCCGATTCAACACAGGTTGCTCTCAAAAAATTTGCGCGAGGCGATTATTTGTTATACCAAAACAAAACCCAAGAAGCTTTGGCACAATTTCAAGCAATTTTAAAAGAAAACAAAGGAAACGAAATTGAAAGTGTAACCTTATTCCGATTGGGAAAAACCCATGAAAAGTTAGGCGATTTTGCTTCGGCTTTAGTCCAATATCAAGAAATTATTGACCGCCATTCAGAAGGTATTTATATTGATGAAGCTCTTTATTTTTCAGCAGAAATCTATAACAAACAGCTCAAAGATATTGAAAAAGCCAAGGCACTTTATGAGAAAATATTGTTTAAACACGAAGACAGTATTTATTTTATTGATGCTCGAAAAAAATACAGACAATTGCGAGGGGATAAAGAACTTTAAGTTTAAAAATGGTTTTGGTTTTATAAGTTTAGAAAAGGTTTAGACGAAACTAACAAACATATTAAACCCCTAAACTTGATCAACTCATAAACTTTATAACCTTCATAAACATTATAAAAATGATAATCTACAACGTTACTACAAATATTCACGAAAGCGTTCACGACCAATGGTTGCATTGGATGCAGCAAAAACACATTCCAGAAATTTTAGCTACTGGAAAATTTTCAACTGCACGATTGGTAAAAGTGCTTGTTGAAGAAGAAATGGGTGGTGTTACCTATTCCGTTCAATATACTACGAATAGCAAAGCTACTTTAGACAAATATTACATCGAAGACGCACCAAAATTAAGAGAAGAAGCCTTGCAATTATTTGGAGATAAAATGTTGGCTTTCAGAACAGAATTGGAATTGATTTCAGAGCATTAAAAAGCGTTCCGTGTTCGGAATTTCTTGAAGTCGAAATAAAAACGTTAAGTGTTTTGATTAGCGAAAAGCCATACAGACCAATTTACATATAATAAACCAGTAACCCTCTTTACAATTTTTTGCCTTAGTTGCAAAATAATACTATTTATGGAAAAAGTAAAAGCAAAAAAACACCTTGGACAACATTTTTTGAAAGACGAAAGTATCGCAAAAGCGATTGCCGACACTTTGAATCTCGAAGGTTACGAAGATGTTTTAGAAATAGGACCAGGAATGGGGGTTTTGACTAAATATTTATTAGAAAAAACGATAAACACCTACGTTATTGAAATTGATACCGAATCGGTGACTTATTTGGATGAAAATTATCCCAAACTAAAGAATAAAATCATTTCAAAAGATTTTTTAAAATACAACATCAACGAAGTTTTTGAAGGAAAACAGTTTGCCATCATTGGGAATTTTCCATATAATATTTCGACCCAAATTGTATTCAAAGCATTGGAATATCGGAACCAAATTCCTGAATTTGCAGGAATGTTTCAGAAAGAAGTGGCGGAGCGTATTTGCGAAAAAAAAGGAACAAAAGCCTACGGAATTTTATCCGTTTTGGTTCAAGCATTTTATGATGCCGAATACCTTTTTACAGTTGACGAGCATGTTTTTATTCCACCTCCAAAAGT
>CAIRNC010000027.1 GCA_903879875.1 uncultured Bacteroidota bacterium | reverse complement strand
TTGGTTGGATTATCTTGATAACGCCAAGTGCCAATAAATTTATCAAGAACACCATTTACATCTTTATAATATATTTTTGGAGTTTCAAATGGGCTGTGTAGACTTC
Organism: uncultured Bacteroidota bacterium; assembly: GCA_903879875.1. Taxonomy (GTDB): domain Bacteria; phylum Bacteroidota; class Bacteroidia; order Flavobacteriales; family Flavobacteriaceae; genus Flavobacterium. Next base: position 1,898 of record CAIRNC010000027.1, on the reverse strand, counting down.
TTTCTTCTATTGGTACTATATTGTACTGTGAATAGCTTACTATTGTTATAAAAAATAGTATCGTTGTGATTAATCTTTTCATAATTATTATTTTTTTATCCAGTTAGTTATGTTTCCTTGTGCATCAAATACAGCTTGAAAGAGTATTAATCCAATATGATGACCGTTTACTAATTGTGTATTTAAAAAGGTTACAAAATTCTCAACATATACGCTATTGCCTTGTCCATCACTTGCTTTTATTACATTTTGTATAAAATTAGCATCAAATGATTTTTTTTCATCAGCATCGTTGCCTAAAGTTTGACTAGTGTCTGCTAAATTAGTTCCGTTATCAACACGCAGTGCAAAAACGCCAGCTTCTGTAACTAATATACTAGTAAAATCAACATCATTGCCGCTTTCTTCAAATTGTTCACCAGTTTTGTCAATGTCTCCACTAGAAAAGATAGGCGCAGGATACGCATTATATACTTGAGGCAAACCTGTTGTAGCGCTAATGTGAGTAATATGTGCAGTAATTTCGTGCATGTGTAAAACTACTTTAGTATTAGGCAATAAATGGTCTGGAATATATGAAACCCTATCTGCTCCCTTAAAGTCGGCAGGTCTAACATTAAATGAATTGCCGTTTTTGATAAAGTGAGCACCATCCTCTGTGTACAATGTAGATAATTTAGCTTTAAAATCATCTATATATTGTTTAATAACAGTTGGGGTCCCATCATTATTATTTAATGTTAGTTTATTTAATGTTTTGATGTGTTTTTTATCATCCATAACAGGATAAGTGAGTAAATCATTAGTGTCTAAAACTAGGTTAGTATCAACATTGTTTGGGTTTGTTTGCCAAGGTGTTCCTGTATTATCTGTTTCTCCACCACCGCCGCCACCGCCAGTTCCGCTATAAGTTCCACCACTACTGCCATTATCTCCATAACCACTTCCGCCATAACCGCTACCTCCAGATCCATCACCTCCAGATCCATCACCTCCAGATCCATCACCACTGGAACCGTCACCTCCAGAACCATCACCACCAGATCCACTTCCTCCATCACTTCCTGGAGGACACGGATTTTCATAAGTAACGACAAACCCAACTATTACACCATTTTCATCTCGAAATATGGTGCAATGATTAATTACTGTATCACAAGGCTCATTCTTTTTAACGGCATCTAATGGTATAATCTCTATTTTTTGATCTAAATCTACATACTCTTTGTTTAAAATCTTTTCTTTTTCATCATCAGTCAATGTATATTTGGCAATATACGCTTCAAATTCACCTGTTGATTTTAAACTTAAAATAAGGTTCTCCGTTTTTACCTCAATCTCGACTCCGTCTCTATAAATCGGCATAGTAAAAGAACGATTTTCACCTTTTTCTATCAATAAAATTTTATCTGTATCAATAGAAAAGTTAAATTGACTCAAATAAACTAATCGCGACGTTTTTGCGATTTTAATTTTGCTTTCAATTTTTTCGAATTGTTTTACTGCTAACGGTACATTTTTAAATTCATTAAATGTAATATACCTTGCAGCACTTTTTTTGTTAGCTAAATAATCACTTTCAAAAACTTCCTATTTTACACAACTGCTTAAGAAAACAAGCAATAGTATTAAAATGGTTTTTGGAATCTGTTTTACAGCTCCTTCATAATGTTGTAGTTTGTAATTCATAAATTTTCGGTTTTTAAAATTAAACATTTTTTAATGGAATAAAGTTGGTTTTTCGAGAACTTTTTTTGTTATAAATTTAAGAGTTTATCTTAAAAACAATCCGTAAATTCATTAATCTGAGTTCACGGATTGGGTTTGAAAACAATTTTAAAACTATAGTTTCTTTGGTTTAGGCGCTGGAGTATCATCAACACTAATACCCCAATCAG
>CAIRNC010000026.1 GCA_903879875.1 uncultured Bacteroidota bacterium | reverse complement strand
CCATTAACATTAGCAACCCGTTTCTATAGTTTTGATGAGCCTTCTAACGCTTTCGTTGCTATAGCATCACCTTCTACAACTACATTTGGTAATTCAGAAAGCCAAATTGCAGGTAAAGGATTCATGATCCGTGCTCCGAATACGTTCTTAGATGCACCAGCTGCACCACAAACATTCAATGGAAGTTTTACAGGTGTGCCAAACAACGGAACTTACACAACACCAGTGAGTAACTCTGGTACAAACCACGGGTATAACTTGATTGGAAATCCTTATCCATCACCAATTGATGCTGATATGTTCCTAGAAGCTAATCCAGGTACCTTGTATTTCTGGACACACGCAATTATCGGTTCTGGTTCTAATAACTATGCTTCTTATACTGCTGCTGGAGCTACCGCTGCAGCTGCTAATGGAGCAACTTGTAACGGTACCATTCAAACAGGTCAAGGTTTCTTAATATTGACTACAACCAATGGTAATGCTACCTTTACCAATGCCATGCGTTTGGGTAATAATTCAGGACAGTTCTTCAAAACCGCTACTACGGAGAAACACCGTATCTGGTTGAACTTGAATTCTGCAACAACGGCATTCAACCAAATAATGGTTGGTTATGTTGCAGGAGCAACTCTAGGGGTTGATACATCTATAGATGGTTCACTACTTGCTTATGGTTCTAGTTCATTGTCAAGTAGAATTGATAATGCGGATTATGTAATTCAAGGTCGTTCATTGCCTTTCGCCTCTGCTGATACAGTACCATTAGGATTCAATGCTGCAGCTGCTGGTGAGTTTACAATAAGTATCGACCACGTAGATGGATTGTTCCTTGGAAGTCAAGACATTTATTTGAAAGACAACTTGCTTGGAATTACTCATAACATAAAAGCAAATCCTTACACGTTTACTTCTGCTTCAGGAGTATTCAACAGCCGATTTGAAATAGTGTATACAAGTTCACCTTTAGGCACACACAACCCTACGTTTGATGCGGAAAGCGTTGTAGTGTACAAACAAGACCAAGTATTGAATGTAAATTCAGGTGCTACGGTAATGGCTAAAGTTAGAGTGTTTGATGTAAGAGGTCGATTGATATTCGAGAAAAACAATATCAACGCTACTGCAGTTAAATTAACTGACTTAAAAGCAGAACAACAAGTATTAATGGTTCAAATCACTTCGGATGATAACCGAATAGTTACTAAGAAAGTGGTTTACTAAATATAAGTTATAATGAAAAAAAAGCCTCCTAAGCAATTGGGAGGCTTTTTTTTTGTCTATACTGGAGCCTTTTTATAACTATTTTAAATGCAATTGATGTTGCACATAATTGTTGAGTAGGAAGGATCAAAAAGTTGCGCAACATTGGGTCGGAAGTTGCGCAACCTTTCACTAAATGTTAAGCAACATTAAGGTTGAAGTTGCGCAACTTTTTTGATGTTTATAACTGATTTATATATAACGTGTTACTGATTCATACTATTAAAAATGCTATCAAATTATAGTTTTTGTTCCCCTATTTCATTATAACCTTTCTTCCCAATAACATGAGTGTAATAGAATGGATTTAATAAAATTTATTTATAAAATAGCACACGGATGTCACTGATTGAACTGATTTTCACAGATTATTAAACGCCTTTAGGCTTAAAACAATTGGCTATTTACATTTGATATTAATCCCTATTTGCCTAAATGTTTCATAATATTTTTGCTTTAAATTGGTTTTATCATTGAGTTTCTTTTAATAGACATTAACATTTTATTGATAATTATATATTTATTAAAACCTTCAACCATCAACTTACACGCTATAAACGTTACTGAAAACTGACAACCGACTTCAATTTGCATCCTAATTTTAAACATTTATAATAGTTTTAACTAAAACGCTTACATATTGTTTTTTTAATTCATGTTTAATTCCCTAAATTTGTTACATTATTATTTCAATACTATTCATTACACATGTCAAACACAGCAATATTAGAATTAGACGGAAAAAAATACGAGTTACCAGTGATCGTTGGAACAGAAAACGAAGTGGCCGTAGACATTAGCAAATTTAGAGATGTATCTGGTGCCATTACGATGGATCCAGGATATAAAAACTCAGGAGTTTGTAAAAGTGAAATCACATTTCTCGATGGAGAAGAAGGTATTTTGCGTTATAGAGGGTATTCAATCGAAGATTTAGCGGCTAAAGCCGGTTTTCTTGAAGTATCCTATTTGGTTATTTTTGGTGAATTGCCTACTGCAGCGCAGTTAGAACAATATGAAACCGACATTAGAAAATACACTTTGGTGAACGAAGAGATGAAAAACATAATCGATGGTTTTCCAAAAACGGCACACCCAATGGGGGTATTGTCATCGTTAACGAGTGCACTGACTGCTTTTAATCCAAAGTCAGTAAATGTTGAAAACGAAAAAGAGATGTATGAAGCTGTATGTAAAACTATGGGTAAATTCCTTGTGATTGCCTCTTGGACATACAGAAAAAGTATGGGTTTCCCTTTAAATTATTACGACAATACGATCGGTTACGTTCAGAATTTCATGCATTTGATGTTTGAATTGCCAACAGGACCTTATGCTGCTAATCCAGTAGTGATTGATGCCTTAGATAAATTGTTTATTTTACACGCTGATCACGAGCAAAATTGTTCTACCTCTACCGTTAGAATGGTAGGCTCTTCTCACGCAGGTTTATTTGCTTCCATTTCAGCTGGTGTTTCGGCACTTTGGGGACCTCTTCATGGTGGTGCAAATCAAGCTGTGTTGGAAATGTTAGAAGAAATTCAGTTGAATGGTGGCGATGCGGATAAATATTTAGCCAAAGCCAAAGATAAAGACGATCCATTTCGTTTAATGGGATTCGGTCACCGTGTATATAAAAACTTCGATCCAAGAGCCAAAATCATTAAAAAAGCCGCTGATGAAGTATTATCTACTCTTGGTGTTGATGACCCAATCTTGCAAATTGCTAAGAAATTAGAAGAGTCAGCTTTGGTTGACGATTATTTTGTTTCAAGAAAATTATATCCAAATGTTGATTTCTATTCCGGTATTATTTACCGTGCTTTGGGTATCCCAACTGATATGTTTACCGTATTGTTTGCTATTGGTCGTTTACCAGGTTGGATTGCCCAATGGAAAGAAATGCGTGAAAACAAAGAGCCAATCGGAAGACCTCGTCAAATCTATATGGGACACCCGCTACGCGATTTTGTTGCTATGGATAAAAGATAAATTAAAGTTCATATAATTAGAAGCTTCGTCCAATCGGCGAAGCTTCTTTTTTAGACCTTCTTTCAAAATAAATATTTATTAGTTTTAAATAGCTCCTCTATGAGAGTTACCCGTTTATTTACTGGTTTTTTTGAAAGCGAAAAGGCTGGAGGTCTATTGTTACTGTTGTGTACGGTGGTTTCATTACTTCTTGCCAATTCTGTTTTTGGGTCTTATTACTTGAGTTTTTGGCATACTTCCATTTCTGGCCAATCTCTTGAATATTGGATAAACGATGGTTTAATGACTGTTTTTTTCTTATTAATAGGTTTGGAATTGGAACGCGAACTCTATCAAGGGGAATTGTCCAAACTTGATGACGCTTTATTTCCTATTTTTGGTGCAATAGGAGGGATGTTACTTCCTGCCGGTATTTATTTGTATTTTAATTATGGTACTCCAACACAATCGGGTGCTGGAATTCCAATGGCAACCGATATTGCTTTTGCTTTGGGTATACTCTCGCTTTTGGGTAAAAAGGTGCCAGTTGCTCTTAAAGTTTTCTTGACGGCTTTAGCTGTAATAGATGACCTTGGAGCGATTTTAATTATTGCCTTTTTTTATACCAAAACCGTATTATGGGATAACTTAGGTATTGCTTTTGGTATAATGGCATTCTTGTTTCTTCTCAACCGAATGCAGGTTAAAAATGTAATTCCATATTTAATTGGAGGTGTTTTCATGTGGTATTTTATGCTACATTCGGGAGTGCATGCCACAATAACAGGTGTTTTGTTGGCTTTTGTTATTCCGTTTGGTTCAGGGAATAAAAAATCTACTTCTTTTCTTCTTCAACATTTTTTACATAGACCTGTAGCCTTTCTTATTCTACCTTTATTTGCATTAGCCAATACAGCCATTGTTTTGAGCTCCGATATTAGTGCTACTTTAACACAGCATTATAGCATCGGAATTGCATTGGGTTTAATTGTTGGAAAACCCATAGGAATCTTTTTAATGACACTATTTGGAGTGAAATTAGGACTTTGTAAACTTCCAAAAGATATCGATTGGAAAACAATCTTTGCCGTTGGTTTTCTTGGAGGTATCGGTTTTACGATGTCTATCTTTATTACGTTGCTTGCTTTTGATAATTTGACAATTATAAATAATGCCAAATTTATAATCTTACTTTCGTCCTTGATAGCAGGTGTAATTGGTTTCTTTAGTTTGAAATCAGTGCTGACTAAAAGTTGATTTTGGTATTCCTTTTAGATTAGAGAAACTTATATAAATTATTATGACTCCCCACCAAGTAAACAAAATTTCTTTTTGCCTCTGATTAAAAAGATTTACAAGGATTCGCTATGAATTAATATGTTTTTCAACTATTAATCTGTGAATCTGTGGCTAATTAATTTTTGATATCAGTAAAGGATTGTCAATTGGAATTAAACAGTACGTTGTCTTACCACTTCATATAAAAAAGCACCACAAGCAACAGAAACATTTAATGAGCCAATACTACCAAACATAGGTAGTTTTGCTTTTTCATCTACAATTTTAAGCACTGAAGGATTGATTCCTCTATCTTCAGACCCCATAATTATTGCTACTGCCTCTTTTAAATCTACGGCATAAATATCTTGGTCCGTTTTTTCTGTTGCAGCAACTGTTTTTACACCTGAGCCTTGAAGATAAAAGATAGCGTCTTTGATGTGTTCCACTTTACAAATTGGCACATTAAAAACGGCACCTGCAGAAGTTTTTACGGTATCGCCATTTACAGGTGCTGAACCTGATTTTTGAACGATAATTCCATTAACACCGGTGCATTCAGCGGTTCTGATAATAGCGCCAAAGTTTCGAGCATCAGAGATTTGGTCAAGAATTAAGAAAAGTGGTGTTTTACCAGAAGCTAAAGTCGAATCCACTAAATGTTCTAATTCCATAAATCCAATAGGAGAGATAGTTGCTACCGCACCTTGATGGTTATTAGGTGTCAAACGATTTAGTTTTTCAACGGGTACATACGAAAAATTGACGTTGGCACGTTTCATGACTTTCATCAAATCTTTCATCAATTCGCCTGATATTTCTTTTTGAATAAATACTTTATCAACCGCAGCGCCTGCTTGAATAGCTTCAATAATTGCTCTAATACCGAATATTTGGTGTTCTTTTTCCATGGCGCAAAGATATAAAAAAAACCACCACTTTTTAGGGTGATGGTTTAATAGAAGTTTATTGGGTAGTATTAGTTATGTAAAGGTGTTTTAGTAACCATTGTCGGAATTGGACTTGGTGTGTTAGGATTTGCGTTTATTTCCACTTGTGGATATAAAAAGCGTTGAGGACTTCCAGCAAAACCAGCTTTTAATTGTATTTCTGCCATATTATTTGTACGACCAAAATCATTAAATCCTTCAAAATTAGCCATTAAGTAGATGTATCTTTCTTGCATAATTTCTCTTAAAAGCGCATTTTGATCTGTTATGCTTGGTGATGGGTTCTCCATTCCACCAGCTGCAAAATCAGCCGCGTCATAGGCTAGATAGCTAAAAGTTTCAGAATCATAACCTGAATTGTCAACTCCAATTGAATAACCTGTATTTAGGACATTTCTATAGTCGTTATATGAACTTAAACCTGCAGCAAAAGAAGTTCTTGCATCTACTTCGGCAATAATTAATAACATTTCACCATAGGTAACCATTGGCATTGATGAATCGCTTCCGAATTTACCGCTAGTTCCTCCATAATCAGTTCCATAAATATTCAAAGAGTAAGGTGAAAAATATTCTTGATTATAGGTAAATGCATATCGAGCGGCTTCGTCCGTTTTTGCATTTCCTCTGTACAAAGCAGCTGAAGGATCTAACAATCTTGCAGCATAACTATCACCTGACATATAACTATCTCTATCATATACCAAGAAGGAATAGTGGGGATTAAAGTTTTGTAAATAGGAATTTCCAAATACCGCTTTTAAATCATCACTAGCAGTACTCATACCCAATAAAGCTTGT
>CAIRNC010000025.1 GCA_903879875.1 uncultured Bacteroidota bacterium | reverse complement strand
CTTACCATGTATTTGATATATAGTTTCAAAAGTTTTTTTCTTTAACTGGTTTGGTCAAAGATGATATAATTTAACTATTGTTTATTGTATAATAAAATATAAAAGTTATATAATTCAGACATCGTCTAACGGAATGCGCTTATTGGATTTCAGTTGTTTAAAGAATCGAGGAGTTAGTCCAGTAACTTTTTTAAACTGTTGTGACAAATGAGAAACGCTACTGTAATTGAGGATATACGAAATCTGTGTTAAGTTGAGTTCGTCGTACAAAAGCAATTCTTTCACTCGTTCGATTTTGTGTGAAATGATGAAGTGTTCAATGGTAACGCCGTTAACTTCAGAAAATAATTTGGACAAATGCGTATAGTCCAAACCCAATTTTTGACTGATATAATCGGAGTAATTTACTTTTGGTAATTGGTCTGAATAATGCACCATTTCGATAATAACATTTTTAATTTTCTCAATTAAAATTGCTTTTTTATCGTCCATCAATTCCAAACCACATTCGGAAAGTTCCTTTTTGAGTTGTGCTCTTTGTTCGGGTGTAATATCTTCCAAAACATCAACAAGTCCTAAACTTAAAATGACATAGTGAAGTCCTAGTTTTTCTAAAGCCGATTTCACTACCATTTTGCAGCGGAGGCTAACCATATATTTAATGTAAAGCTTCATTTTATGCAACGGAATAAAAAACGGTTAGTATAAACTAAACTATCAATCAATCTTCATAGCCACTTTTTATAATAGTAGATATCATCTTGAATTGTACATTCGCATTAAAACTATGTCGTGCATGGGCTGGAATAATAATTCCTTGTCCAAGTGTTAGTTTGTTGATTTTGCCATTAATAATAATTTCGGCAGTGCCATCAATGATTTGAATATAATTATCAAATGGAGATGCTTTTTCAGACACTTCTTCGCCCGCATCAAAAGACGAAGCGGTGATGTTTCCTGTAGTTTTTTTGATTATAGTCTTGCTTAAAACCGCATTAGGAATATATTGTATAATTTCAACAATAATATGCGATTTTCCTTTTTCAACTTCAGGATTTTCCATTGTTTTTTTGAGGATATTTAACTTTTTTAGTTCAATTCCCGCAATAAGCGATAGTATTGAAAAAGATTTCCCTTTAGCAAAGGTGATGCTTTAATTCGGATAACTAAGATTTAAAAGGGTTTATGTTGAAATACCACATTAAAGGTTGAAAAGAGTTGCTGTTTTTATTCCATTTATCCAAAAGAAGAAAGTACTATCTGTATTCAGAAAACTCCAACCCGCATTTAGATTTATGCCTTCCGCATTCAGAAAACTCCAACCCGCATTCAGAAAACTCCAACCCGCATTCAGAAAACTTCAATCCGCATTTAGAATTATACCTTCCGCACCAAGAAAACTCCAACCCGCATATAGAATTATGCCTTCCGCATTCAGATTTAAACATTCCTCAATTAGATATTACATTCTTCCATAGTCTTGTCAAAAAAGAAAAAGCTAAAAAAAAACAAATCAACGCACAACGTATACATTATAATACAAAATCCGTATCTTGCTGAAAATAATAGTAAAATGAGTATAACAGCAACCCAACTCAATCAGTTTTTATTTTTCAAATTGCCAGCTGCTTTTTTTTGCGGCGTTCGAGTAAAATCCATCACAGATAAACAATGTATTGTAAAAGTAAAGCATCGTTGGATCAACCAAAATCCTTTCAACTCCATGTATTTTGCCGTTCAAGCAATGGCAGCAGAGTTATCGACAGGAGCTTTAGTCACCCTTCATATCAGAAATTCAAATAAAAACATTTCGATGCTAGTAGCAAACAACAAAAGTAGTTTTACTAAAAAAGCTACCGGAATAATCACTTTTAGATGTGATGATGGCAGTTTAATAGCAGAAGCAATTAAAAAAGCAATTGAAAGTAATGAAGGACAAACCGTTTGGATGAAATCAATTGGAATCAATGAAGCGGGAATACAAGTTTCGGAAATGGAGTTTGAATGGAGTTTAAAAGTCAAATAACTCGTTTCATTCCTCAATGAATTTAAAATAAAAAAAGCGCCATTTTTTGTAGAATGGCGCTTTTTTATCAAATATGTGAATTAACAATTATTGGAAACCTTTTTTCGGGTATTTCATAAAAATCATTTTACCCACCACAAATT
>CAIRNC010000024.1 GCA_903879875.1 uncultured Bacteroidota bacterium | reverse complement strand
TAAAGCGTAAAGTTCGCTGTCTGCCCATGTGTGTAAGGGAATGAAATTGTACTACCTCCTGTAGTTGCAGCATACCAACCAGTAAAAGTGTAGCCAGCTCGTGTTGGTGTGCCCGGCGAGGTTTCAATAGCACCACTTGTTGTAGTGGAACCATTCGCAATCTCAGAACCTAATTGACTGTCGTAAGTAACTGTCAAGGTGTTTGCTGTCCATTGGGCGTAAAGCGTAAAGTTGGCAGTTTGCCCATGTGTATATGGAAATGAAATTGCAGTACCACCCGTAGTTGCAGCAAACCAACCAGTAAAAGTATAGCCAGCTCGGGTTGGAGTGCCCGGCGAAGTAGCAATAGCACCACCTGTTGTTGTGGCACCATTCGCAATCACCGAACCTAATTGACTGTTGTAAGTAACCGTTAAAGTGTTTGCGGTCCACTGTGCGTAAAGTGTAAAGTTGGCAGTTTGCCCATGTGTATATGGAAATGAAATTGCAGTGCCACCCGTAGTTGCAGCAAACCAACCAGTAAAGGTATAGCCTGTCCTTGTTGGAGTGCCCGGAGAGCTAGCAATAGCAGCACCTGTTGTAGTGGAACCACTCGTTATCGCAGTACCTAATTGACTGGCGTAAGTAACCGTTAAGGTATTGGGGGTCCACTGCGCATAAAGCGTAAAGTTGGCTGTCTGCCCGTGTGTGTATGGAAATGAAATTGCAGTACCACCCGTAGTTGCAGCAAACCAACCAGTAAAGGTATAGCCTGTCCTTGTTGGAGTGCCCGGAGAGATAGCAATAGCAGCACTTGTTGTAGTGGTACCATTCGCGATCGCAGAACCTAATTGACTGTCGTAAGTAACTGTTAAGGTATTGGTGGTCCACTGTGCATATAAGGTAATATTGGCATTAATGGTAAAAGTAGCACTCCCGCTAGCTGCATAGGATGTACCACTGCCATTGGCTAAGGTATTCCATCCTGCAAACGTGTAGCCCGTTTTTGTTAAAATACCGGTATTGGCGCTTATTGTTGCCGAAGTTGCTATACTGGTATAACTAACAGTAGGTACCGTGCCACTCGTGTTGGTATTCCCGTCATAAGTAATACTGTATTTAGGATTATTTCGAAAAATAGAAATGGTTGCATTCGTATAATTAGCTGCCACTAAATCAGGTTTACCATCTAAATCTAAATCACCAATAGCAACCGATCGCGTCGCTGTAGCGGTAGAAAAATCAACTTTTGGAGCAAAAGAGGAAGTGGTAATACTTGAGGCGCTTGTTGTATTGCGCAAGATAGATATTGTTGCTACCCCACCGTTGGCTACCGCTAAATCGGGTTTGCCATCACCATCTAGATCGCCAATAGCTACCGACCAAGCACCTGCACCGGCAGTAAAATCTACCTTTGTTGCAAAGGATGAAGCTGTGATAGCGCCAGAAGTGGCGGTGTTTTTAAATACGGATAAATTGGCAGTACTGAAATTTGCAACAACTAATTCCGCTTTTCCATCATTATCCAAATCGCCAATAGCTAACGATACAGGACCAGATCCTGCAGTAAAATCTACATTTGTTTGAAAAGAAACCGTTCCACTTGTAGAAATGTTGCGCAATACGGAAAACGAAGCGCTTCCATTATTTGCCGTAGCCAAATCAGGTTTACCATCTCCATCTAAATCACCGATGGCTACAAAATGAGGGGCAGAACCGGTAGCATAATCTACTTTTGCTGCAAAGGAGCCAGTGCCAGCGGTAGTAAATGTATTACGTAGTATTGAAACATTAGAAGTCGTTGTGTTTGCAATAGCTAAATCAGGTTTACCATCCCCATCTAAATCGCCAATAGCCATAGATCTTGGGTTTGTTCCCGCTGTATAATCTACTTTTGCCGCAAAAGAGCCAGTAGTAATGGTACCACTGCTTGATGTGTTGTGAAAAACGGAAATGGTAGCAGCACCATAATTGACAACTGCCAGCTCGGGCTTTCCATCTCCATCCAAATCACCAATCGCTACTGATATAGGATTCGTTCCTGTAGCAAAATCTACTTTTGCCGCAAAAGAGGCACTGGTAATAGTACCACTGCTGGAAGTATTTCGAAATACAGAAACAGTTGTATTGGCAAAATTAGCCACAACCAAATCAGGTTTACCATCCCCATCTAAATCACCAATGGCTACATAATAGGGTTGTTGGGTTCCGGTTGTGGCAAAATCTACCTTGGGTAGTATGTCATTGATAGTTAAATCTGCTTTATTAGGACTAAATGTAGGAAGAAAGAATTTTTTTGATGCCCCCATTAAGGTTGTTGAAGTATTTAAAACAGTAACAGGCTCATAAGTAGCACCTGTGGGTACAGTTACCGTTAAACTAGTAGCCGAAGCCCCGGAAACAGTAGCTTTGGTAGCGCCAAATTTCACGATATTATTGGCAGCTGTGGTATTAAAATTAGTACCCGTAATAGTTACAACCGTTCCAGAAGCTCCACTTGCCGGAGTGAAGGAACTGATTGTGGGTGCCTGAGCCCAACTGCTATTGCCTATCATCAACATCGCAATAAAAAGCAAAATGCTATAGTTAAGACTATTTTTAATAGGAGCACTTCCTTTTTTTATAGAAAAAGAAAGAAAGCTCGTAAGTGGTTTTGCAAAGTAAATTTTTTTCATTGATGTATGCTTTTTTAATAGTTTTATAATTAAACCTCCTAACTATGGATATGCAATTATATAAACAATAAAAAAAAACGAGAAGACAAAAACAAGACAAATAAATAAAGGACCAATTTATTGTCTTTACCCCTTGTTAATCAGGGTTTTTTATTTAGTAAAACTTAATACTTTTTTGAATAGAAGTATAGTAAATAGAGGGGTAATTTGTAAGATTTTTTAGGATAATCTTATATCAATAGCAAAGCGAATTTATGAATTCATCAAATGTTTGGTTGAGATTTTGTGTTATTTTTAGTGACAACCTTTTTTTTGATTTACGAACAGCATCTGCAGATATATGTAATATCAATGCCATTTCATTGGTACTCAAATTCAATTTATGCACTGCAATAAATCGTAATTCGGTAATTGAAATCTTTGACAATTTTTCTTTTACCTGTGAGAGATATCCCGGATATGCCTTTTCAAATAGCCCTCTAAATTCAGCCCAATCATCATCGGTATAAAGACTACTCTCATTAACTAATTGGTTCACGATACTTTCTTTGGCTTGGGTATCATTTGAAGTATTAATGGTGTTTTCAAGGTCTTTATGAATAAGTCTTTGTGTGTACTCATCTAATTTTAAATAGGCCATTTCTAATTCAGAGGTTATTGAATTATTTTTAGCCAATAACACTTTCTGTTCCATCTTAAGTTTTAACTTACTTCGGTCATAAAATATGTAAAGTGTTATCAAGAATAACGCTGTAAAAAGAAATAATATTGATCCAATTATACGTTGATTTATCAGCTTATTCTCAATTTGATCGAGAACAAGTTTGTTTTTCTCTTTTTCAAAATTTATTTCGGCTTTGTGTTTTTTATTGAGATTAGTGGAAACATTTAAACTGTCCTTATAAACTGTTGCCAACCGCAAATGAAATAACGACAATTTACTATTACCTTCTAATTGGTAATAATCAGATAAAACTTTGTTTCTGTCATAAGAAAAATCTTGTGAATTTATTTTATCTGTTAGTTCGGCTACAATATTTAGATACCGTTTGGCTGCTTTACCGTTTTTTTGCAAGATATAAATCTTTGCCATTAATAATGATGCTGAAGCAAGATTACCTAATACAGCTTCTTGTTTTAATAATGGAATTCCTTGTTCAAAATAGTGTATGGCTTTGGAATTATTGCCATCGGAATAACAAACACTTCCCAAATTACACAAGGAAATCCCTTGCCATGCCTTTGGGCTTAAAGCATACTTGTTATTTTTTAAAATCCATTCAAACGATGCAGAAGCTTGGTTGTATTTTTTTAATTCTAAAAAACTTAATCCTATAAGATTTACCGTTAAAATAGAATTGAAATCCTTTTTAGGAAACAAAGCTTCCACTTCTTTACCCATTGCAATGGCTTTTTCATATTCTTCAAAGCGATAATAAGCTAAAGCTATAGCATATTGACTGTAATATCGGTAAGGAAATTGTGTTAAAGGAATGTTTTTAAATAGATCATAAGCCTTAAGGTAATGTTTGAATTGTTCTTTATAATTGAATTTTTGATAATCAAGTGAATTACCAATTTGAAAATGCAATAGCGCTGCCACGACAGGATATTGTTGTTCATTAAAAGAAGCGATAAGTTGCTCTGTATCTTTTATCAGTTGATTCAATTCGGGTCGTTTTTCATCACCTATCGTTCGAATGTAGCGATATCGGATTTCCGATCTTTTATAATTGAGTATCACCAATTCATTATTAGTTGCTTGAGCTTGCAACTCCAATTGCTTCATCCTTTGTAGGGCTAATTTTGGATCTCCAAGCGTTAATGTATCAATGATTTTATCAATGAATACATATTGTTGAGGAAAAGGAAGTTTAAAAACAAATGTTTGCTGTGCATTTAAATGAGTATTGCAATTAAACAATAGAAGAAAAATTGCTATTTTTAATGAAGATTTCCAACCAATTTTATATTTTGAACGTGATGCATTTATAGCAATTGGCAAATTAAGAAGCCTTTGATTCATTTTAATACAAGACAATAAAAAGCTAAATAATAATGCTATTGATTTTTTCAACTAAAAGTATATTAATGATTGGATTGGTATTCTAAGTAATTGTTATAAATAGATACTGATTTTCATAAGCCAACACTGGTTCGCTTATTTAAAACCAATCAAATATATTTTTAATAATATCAATAATCAATAATTCGCTTTTAAATTAAACAACACAACCTATAAATTAAACAGACAGTTTTTTTTCGTTAAAAATAACAATTCCATAACGCTGCAATGCCTAAAGAAATTAAAAAATAATAGGAGGGAGAGTACCAATTAAAACTAATTTTCAAAAAAATATAAATCCTTCACTAGCATCCTAATTTATACACATAAGGTACCCTTTTAGTTTTACTACTAAACTCTTTTCGTAAAGATGTACATCTTTTATATCATTTCAGTACATCTTTTAGGTAAAAGATGTACGGCATTTGAAATTAGGATACGTAGGAAATACAAAATAGAGTAGGAGAAATCTAAAAAGAGTTTTGTTTAAAAACATTTGCTAAATCTGAAAAGTTAAAATTTAGTTTTGCGATGCCGTAACGTAAAAACATATTGTAATAACTATGGCAGACATATATTTAAACAAAATTTATAGTTTTAATTTTTCTACGAAAGAGCCTAAATAAAAAATCTTCCCTACGACTGAACTACCTCCAAAAAGTTAGACATTATTTGTGGGTGTTGTTATGAAATGTAGCCTCGTTTACAATATCGAAGTACTCATTAGGAGTTTAGATAAATAATGAATGGTCTCGTACTACTAATTCGAATTTTCATTAACACTTTCAACCCTATTACTAAACAATTGAATCAGACTTGAAAGCACAATAGTTAAAACAGCACCGATGAAATTGAGCCATAAATAACCTAATTTTTCTTCGCCACTAGGGTAAATGTGAATGGCAAAATAATAGATAAAAAAGATGGTGGTTTGACTTACAATAGCTCCCCAAAAAATAGGGGTGGCTTTGATGTATTTAAAATAAAAACCAACCAAAAAGATTCCTAAAACAGTGCCGTAGAATATAGACCCTACAATATTTACCAATTGAATCAGGTTTTCGAATAAGGTACCCACACAGGCAAAAAGGATGGCAATCACGCCCCACATGACCGTAAAATATTGGGTGGCATTCATAAAATGTTTTTCGGACTTTTCGCCCTTTGCATTTCGTTTGTAAATATCAATGACTGTGGTTGAAGCCAATGCACTAATGCCCGATGCGGTGGACGACATAGCCGCTGAAAGGATGACGGCCAACAGCAATCCAACCAAACCTTTTGGCAAATAATGCATTATGAAATGAATGAAAACATAATCAGCATCATTGGTTTTATCTTTTTTATCGGCTTTGCCAATTAAGGTTTTGGCTTGATCTCGAATGTTCTTTTCTTTTTCCGATAAAGCTACGATTCGTGTTTTGAGCACCTGATTTTCGCGGTCGATATTCAATTGCATAGCATAAGCAAGCGTAACTTCTTTTTTTTCAGCAGAAATAGCGACCAACTTTTTTTCTAATTCTTTATATTCATCTGCATATTTAGAGTTTTCAATGATTGCTTTGCTATTTGGATTGAAATTGATGGGCACGGTTTCAAATTGAAAAAAGACAAACACCATTACTCCAGTTAAGAGTATGAAAAACTGCATAGGCACTTTTAATAATCCATTAAAGAGCAATCCCATTTGACTTTCACGAATTGATTTTCCAGAAAGATACCGCCCCACTTGGGATTGATCGGTTCCGAAATACGATAGCATTAAGAACAAACCTCCCGTTATACCACTCCAAAAAGTATATCGATTTTGTGGATTTATGGAAAAATCCAAGATATTCATTTTATCATTGGCTCCTGCAATTTTCATGGCGTTTGAAAAAGTCACTTCTTTGGGCAACCCTTTTAGAATCAAATAAAATGCGATGAACATTCCGGACATTATCACAAACATTTGCTGTTTTTGGGTTACATTAACGGCTTTTGTACCCCCTGAAAACGTATAAATAATTACCAACGTGCCAATGATGATATTCATTTTGGTTAAATTCCATCCAAGAATTGAAGATAAAATGATGGATGGAGCATAAATGGTTAAACCTGTTCCTAAACCCCGTTGTACTAGAAAAAGTATGGCTGCTAATGACCTAGTTTTTAAATCGAAACGCTGTTCTAAAAATTCATAAGCCGTAAAAACTTTGAGTTTATGATAAATCGGAATGAAAGTGTAACAGATAATTACCATAGCCAATGGCAATCCAAAATAAAATTGCACAAAACCCATTCCGTCATTAAAGGCTTGTCCGGGAGTGGAGAGAAATGTTATAGCGCTGGCTTGTGTTGCCATTACAGAAATTCCGACGGTGTACCAAGGCGTTTCATTATTACCAAGAATATAATCGTTTACGTTTTGGCTGCCTTTGGTTTTCCAAACGCCATAGATGACGATAAATAACAACGTTAGCGTTAATATAATCCAGTCGATTTGTTGCATGTTTTATGAAAAATAGTTCATTAGAAAATAGAAAAATAGGAGGTAAAGCACATTGGCAATAAGGACAATTGTGTAGCTTTTTTTCCAAGAATAACTTTTATTTCGCGTCATTATTTTTCTTTGTTTTTAGATCCAATAGCAATCATATTAGCGAATAAACGATAAGCACCTTCGACACCCGCAGGCAGTTCTCTAAAGAAACTCAGTCCTGTGTAAATGTAATGTCCTTTGCCATAGTTTGTAATCAATAAAGCCCCTTTTTTAGCTGTTTCGCCTTTATCGTTGGAAGATAGAATAGGAGTGAAGGCATCATCCCAAGTATCGGGATAATACAAACCTTGCTCTTGAAACCAACCTTTAAAATCGTCGGTGGTAATTTTATTAGGATAATTCAAAACGGGATGTGTAGGCGCTAAAAACGCAATGCTTGCCTCTTCTTCGGTAACGCGATCGCGTGAGATCTTTAATGGAAATGGTGCCAGTTCTTTTACAACCAAATCGTCTAAAGTATTGTATTGCACAATC